>CALDTJ010000509.1 GCA_937924145.1 uncultured Saprospiraceae bacterium | reverse complement strand
TAGTGTATGAGCATTGCATTTTTAGCTAGGACAAGCAATTAAAACCCACCCATTCCTAACGGGTTCACTACGTTAAAAAGGTCTCCCAGACCTTTTTTGCTGCGCACCACTTCGCTCATAATTTTAGTGAATGAACGACCGCTCCCGCAGGGTGAATGTTCGGGATGAGCAAACGAAGTTTGTGAACCGTAAAACGGGTGGGATGGCAAGGGAGAGAACCACGAAGTGGGTGGGGAGGGAAAATGAGTTGATTGTTATTTACTTTAAAGGTGCATATTCCATTTTTAGAAAACTTCGAAGTTGGTAGGATAGAAGAACGAGCTGCAATAAGTGTTGCCGCTAAATCTCTTAGATCAAAAGAAATGAGGACCAAAACTTAAGGGATAGTAAAATGAATAGAGTTAATAATTCATTTTACTATCCTTTTTTTGTAGCATCTATTTAATTTTTAATTATTGTATCTTATTTAAATGAGTAGGCCGCTGGAATGGTTTTTAATAGAACTGTGTACCCTTTTGTGTAAACTAATAAAAAATAGCCTTGCAAAACTTGTAAAGCTATTTTTATTTCAACTAATTATAAATCAATTAGTTATAAAGAAGTGGAGCCTACGGGAGTCGAACCCGTGACCTCGTGACTGCCAGTCACGCGCTCTAGCCAACTGAGCTAAGGCCCCATAAAACAAAAACCGCTTTTTTAGAAGAAACGAATTTCAGCAATAAAAAGCAGAAAAGCAAAAATTGAAATAACTTCCTATTAAGTTTTATAGGTTGAAGGTTTAAAGAATTTCTTAAGGACACTTACCAAAATTTTCGGCTAACAAAATCCAAAAAATTGCGTATTGCTAGAAGTATTATAAAAATAAAAGAATGATTAAGTTTGTTCTATATTTTTATTCCTAAAAATCAATTAAAGAAAAAGTATAATGAAACCAACTTTATTAGTATTAGCTGCTGGAATGGGCAGCCGTTATGGAGGATTAAAGCAATTAGATGGGGTCGGCCCAAAGGGCGAAACCATTATGGAATTTTCGATTTATGATGCGATTAAGGCGGGGTTTGGAAAAGTAGTTTTTGTTATTCGAAAAAGTTTTGAGCAGGCGTTTAAGGAGAAATTTGCCAATACATTTGAAGGCAAAATTGAAATTGCCTACGCTTTTCAAGAAATTAACTTCGATGTACCAGGAATTGAGGATATGCCAGAGCGAACTAAGCCCTGGGGAACCGCTCATGCAGTTTTGGCGGCAAAAGAGCATATCAATGAACCATTTGCGGTCATCAATGCAGACGATTACTATGGCGTAGAGGCTTATCAATTGGTAGGCGACTTTTTGAGAAACGAAGCGAGCCCAGAACTATATTCGATGGTTGGATATGTTTTAGCGAATACCATTTCAGATCATGGAGAAGTCAATCGAGGAGTGTGCAACACGAATAGTGAAGGACATTTTGTAGGAATGACGGAACGAATCGGCGTAGGGCGAAAGAAAAATGGACATATTTATTACACAGAAGATGGAAAAAAACATCCATTGAAAAGAGATACTTTGGTGTCTATGAATTTATTTGGATTCCACCATTCTCTTTTTGGAGAGATCGAAAGAGGATTCAAAGCATTTGTCAAGGAAAACTACAAAAATCCTAAATGTGAATATTATATTCCATTAATTATCAATGAATTAATCAACGATAATAAAATAAAAATGTCTGTAATTCCTACAGATGAAACCTGGTATGGGGTAACTTACCAAGCGGATAGACCGACGGTGGTTGCAGCTCTACAAAGGCTGACAGATGAAGGGAACTATGAAAGTCCACTTTTTTAGAAAAAGTAAGTAGAAGTACCCAAAATAAGGTAGTATGAGTATTTTTTGACCAAAAAAGTGTTTGAAAAGCTGTTTTTGCTAGGAAAACATATTTAATTTTAGGGTAATTAATGGTAACTTTCTGATGAATTTGGGCGTTATATCAGAAACTCCTCAGATAGTTTTATCTGATCTTGCAAAAAAGACTAATCTTCGTATCAAAGCTACTTAAGGGATGAGAAAATAAATAACCTACACATCTGATGGATTCTTTTTCCTTTTAGCGTCGTTAAAATTTTCCAATGTAGCTAGGCTATGTTGAAAAATTTTGTCTAGCTAAAAGAAAAAATAACCTCATCATTTTGCGTAGTTTATTTAATCCCTCATCCCTAAACACTTCAGTTTCAAAAGAAACGGCAATAATACATTTTTGAATCAAAACGCTTCATGTTTTGCCCTTCTTGTTGGTAGCTATACTCTGAAATTAATAGAAATATAGAAACACTATTCAAAAAAATAATAAATAATTCCAGCCAATGGCAAAAGTATTAATCGTTGATGACGAGCAAAGTATTAGAAGAACCCTCCGAGAAATCTTGGAGTTTGAAAAGTATGATGTCGATGAGGCATCAGATGGATTAGAGTGCCTCGTAAAACTCAAACGTGCGCAATACGATGTGGTTGTAATGGACATCAAAATGCCTAAAATGGATGGGATGGATGCCTTAGAGCGAATCCAGTTATTGGCACCAGATACGCCAGTAGTGATGATTTCTGGGCATGCGAATATTGATACTGCGGTAGATGCGGTTAAAAAAGGTGCTTTTGATTTTATCTCTAAGCCACCAGATTTGAATAGGATGTTGATTACTTTGCGTAATGCAATGGATAAGTCAAGTTTGATTTCTGAAACAAAGGTTTTGCGAAAGAAAGTTTCTAAAAGCAAAACTCAAGAGATCATCGGACAATCTCCTTCTATTGCCAAAGTAAAAGAAGATATTGAAAAAGTAGCACCAACCGATGCTAGAGTATTGGTCATTGGACCAAACGGTTCTGGTAAAGAATTGGTAGCGAGATGGATACACCAAAAAAGTCACCGTTCTGCTCACCCAATTATTGAGGTGAACTGTGCGGCGATTCCTTCTGAATTGATTGAAAGTGAATTATTCGGTCACGAAAAAGGCTCTTTTACAGGAGCGCATAAAAACCGTGTCGGTAAGTTTGAGCAAGCAAATGGCGGTTCCATTTTCTTAGATGAGATTGGAGATATGAGTTTGAAGGCGCAGGCGAAAGTTTTGCGGGCATTGCAAGAAAGTAAGATTACTAGAGTAGGGGGCGATAAGGAAATTAAAGTGGATGTGAGAGTACTAGCAGCGACGAATAAAGATTTGCGGGCAGAGATCGCAGCAGGTCGATTTAGAGAGGATTTATACCACCGTTTGGCGGTTATCATCATTGATGTACCACCGTTGAATGCGAGAAGAGGCGATATTCCTTCTTTGATCCAACATTTCATTACAATCATTTGTCAAGAATATGGTATTGCCATTAAAAAGGCATCTAAAGAAGCGATTACCGCTTTACAAAATGTCAATTGGACTGGTAATATTCGAGAGTTGAGAAACGTAGTGGAAAGATTGATTATTCTAAGTGGTGAAGAGATTACAGACAAAGATGTATTTAGTTATGTCGTTCCATCTAGCAGCAATAAAAACAGCAAGTTCAAAGAAATATTTGAGCAGTTTAATAGTGTAGATGAATTACAAAAATTCATCAAAGAGGAATACTCTAACTATAAGGCTAACTAGAAGTAATTGCCTGTCTACCGACAGGTAGAGAAGTTATAGGAGGTTATTTTTCTGCTCTAACTGACCAAGATTTATAGCATAAAAAAGCCCATCAATTAATTTTGATGGGCTTTTTTCGTTCGTATTAACCCTCCAAGGGTTTCAAACTCTTGGAGGGTTTTAGGAAAAATTATCTATTACGTTCTAAACTCAACCGTATTCAAAATATGCTCCAAATACTGCATCAATTCTCGCTTTTTCTTGCTTGGCGCAAAGACAAATCCATCTAGTAAATAAAGGGCATTGTTATTGGGATTATGAACTAAATAGCTAATGAAAGGGCCACCCATATAATCATTATTCAGTTCCCAGATCCCTTTAGCCTCTACGGCAAAAAAATCATTGATCTGCACATTTTTGACAAACATGGGTAAATCTTGGTCATTAACAAGCATGTAAGAACTTTCGACATCAGAAGAGACATACTGTTTCGTGATCGAATCCCTCAGAGATTTGATACCTTCATAAGAAAGCTGCTCCTTAGCCGTGTAAGGCAATTTATGCAGAATAATATTACTACTAAATTCTTTCGTCATTTTGCGAATCCACATCGTATTTTCTTCTTCCATAGCCACGAAGTAATCAGCAGGCACTTTTAGTTTAAGACCCATTGAGGAGTCGATGTTCTCTACGGCTTTTCTGCTTTCACCACCCGCATAGATATTCGCTGCAATTAACTCCATATCATTCTCTTTGATACGTTTGAGAATGGTCGAATAATTATTTTTAATATTGGCTAGCAGGGTTTCTTTATTTGTTCCATACATAAAGACATTGAGCTGCCCGAAAGCATACTTGTCTCGTTTTTGGATATTTCCATACCCTTTTCCTTCTTTTGCCCCACGTATCCGTTCAGAACCGACGTCTTCTTGCATTAAAGCGGAAGTAGCCGACGATTTATCCGTCATATCTCCGAGATAGATGTAAGTCCTTAGTTCCTTTCTAATTGGATCTTTTTCTAGGTCTAAAGGTGTAAAATGCTTTAAATCTAAAATTGGCTCAGGTTGAGGTAAGATCAAAAAAGCAGAGGAGAAATAAAACCTAAAAGTATCTCCAATTTCACCCTCCCAAACATCTTTGTCAGCAACGACCACGACATGATTTGCCTTACCAAAGGCATTGGTTTTTGCCGAAAGTCTTGTTCGAGCCTCTTCTGAGCAGCTTGTACTGATAAATGCGGCAAGCGCTAGTACAAAAAGACCTTTCCAGAAGGAGGCATAATTTATTTTTTGTTGTAGTTCCATATAATTATTTATGCTAAATTTAAAGTAACACAGCTCTCAGAGTTGTGTCCAAATTGCTTTTCGCTTTTCATCCTAATTTGGGTATAAACATCAAAAAAAAGTTGCTCATCCTAAAAAAGGGTTTAAAGACTATAATACGGCACAACGCTCTGAGTTGTGCCCAAATCGCATTTCACCCTTAAGTTGGGTATGAACATCAAAGTTAGCAAGGAAAATCTATAATTCAATAGATTCTTGCTGGCTTACATCAATAAAGATGCGATTGAACATTTTTTTGGTGGGAAAAAATAGTAATTAATATAAAATTAATATAATTAAAATAGGTCGATTTGCAAGGTGTGAAACCCGCAACTCACAACCCGCAACTCGCAACCCGCAACCCGCAACCCGCAACTTAAATGCTTCACTAAAAAATAGTATTCGGAGTTCCTTGCAATTCACCCGCAAAAAGAGCGACGATACTTCCAAAATAATATTCATTAATAATATGATAATGGTAAAATTCATCACCGTCACTATGTTGTGTCGAAGATATGTGTCCTCCTGAAACATCTAAATCCGTTGGATGGTCGCCCGTTGAATTACATTTTCTACCATAAATCAAAAATCCATCTTGTAGAATTCCCACTAATTTTTCATCATCATGTGATAAGGTAGTATTCTCCGCTACATCAGCAGACTCTAAGTGATAGTGGTAACCCGTTGGTCCCATGTGTCCTCCAGCATAATCAAAACCAGAAGCTACTGCTTCAGACAAAGAAGTATTTGGTCCTTC
>CALDTJ010000508.1 GCA_937924145.1 uncultured Saprospiraceae bacterium | reverse complement strand
TAGTCTATTTTAAATAGATAGTGAAGGGCACCTAATCTAGATGGCAGTAATTCTATACTATATCTTTACCTGACTACCTATCTAGATAATCAGATAAAAAATGGATATTATAAAGAAGAAATATGTCAACGCTTGGATCAGCAAACTATGTGCTCTATGTGAAAAAGCTATGTGACCTATGTGGTAAAAAGTCAACATCTAGCACAGAAAATTAAAAATTATGCGAGTATCAATTATAGGAAGTGGTTTTATTGCTCATACCCATGCTCAGGCGATTCGTGCTTTGGGGCATGAAATCACCGTAGTAATCAGCAGCAAAGCCGAAAATGCTAAAAAATTTGCCGAAAAATGGAATATTCCTAGATTTGGAACACATTTTAAATTAGCATTAGAACATAGCGATTGTATCCATTTATGCACGCCTCCAATGGTCCATTATCAGCACGCAAAAGCTGCATTATTATTGAATAAACACGTGATTTGTGAAAAACCTTTGACCATTGGCCCTGCACAAGCGAAGGAATTATGGACATTGGCAAAGTCTAGAAAATTAATTGCAGCTGTAAATTTTAATGTGCGGTATCATGAAGCATCTGCTCGAGCTAAAAAATTGATAAATAATACTGATTTTGGTGTCATTCGGATGGTTCATGGGGCCTATTTGCAAGAATTTCATGCAGAAAGTGATTTTTACAGTTGGCGATACAAAGAAAAACTGGGTGGAAAAATGAGGGCAGTTACCGAAATTGGTTCGCATTGGATTGATTTAGTACGACATTGGACCAGTTTAGAGATCGCTGCAGTATCGGCTAATTTTGCACATTTTGATAAAAAAAGGTATGCTACCAAGGAAGGTCTTATCCATACGCAAAAACAACCAGAAGCGGAGCAAGTTGAAGTAACATCCGAAGATGCAGCTATTGTCAGTTTTAAGTTCTCCAACGGAGCAATTGGGAACGTGGTTTTATCTGAAATTTCACATGGAAAAAAGAATGAACTAACCCTTGAAATTACGGGTAGCCAACAATCCTTATCTTGGAATAACGAACAACCTTATCAATTAAAATTGGGACAAAAAAATCATGGACTAAAAATAGATACTAACCCATTCGGAGGTGGTTTTGATTCTACTTTTATGGCCTTTTTCAAGGAAGTATATAAGGCAATTGAGGACGAAACAGCATTTGATAAATGTACATTTCCTACTTTCCAAGATGGTTATATCAATGCCTTAATTTGTGATGCTATTTACCAAAGTGCTCAGCAGGATGCTACTTGGGTTAAAGTGGAAGTTGACTAAAAAATATTAAACGCTTGACACCCGAAATAATTTAGAATAAATATCACTTAACAGGATAATATTACATTCGAATATTTTTCATATAATTATTTTTTTGACGCAGAAAGACGCTGTTTGAATTTATGAATTATTATGTTTTCCTTTCTAACAAATACAGAAACATAAAAAAGCCCGCCCGCCTGAGCATTCGGGCAGGTCATAATAAATCTGCGTCCTTCTGCGTCGATAAAAAGGTTCTCATAAACTTTGTTCTATTTTAACATTGTCAAACTTAATCAATATTCATCCTTTAAAAATTTCTCAAACAAAATCATCCGATGCATCCTACCACCAAAGCCATTATCAATCATTTCCAATTCGATGTGATTCCAATAGAAGGTACTTTATATAAAAGCACCTATGTTTCCAAATCAAAACTAGAAAATGGCCCAATGTCTACGGCAATTATTGGTCTATACAGTCATGTACCAAAAAGTATTTCCACATTTCATAAATTGACCCAAGACGAAGTATGGCATTTTTACGATGGCGATCCATTCGTTTTGCATCTACTGTTCCCTGATGGGACTTATCAAAAAGTGATAATGGGCAGAGACGTCTTAGCAGGTCAAAAAATCCAATTTGTTATTCCTGCGAATGTTTGGCAAGCTGGAGAATTATTACCAAAAGGTAATTACGCTTTATATGGCTGTACCCTATCCCCTGGTTTTACAGGTAATTGTTTTGAAGGCGCATTGCCAAAAACATTGATAAAAAAATACCCTGCCCAAAAAGAAATAATTAAAAGGCTATCTTCAGAAGGACATGAAACCCATCTGCCAACTGGATTTGAACAATAAATGACATTCATACGCTTTAATATTTATATAAAATAGTGTAAATTTGGAATTAGAAACAATTTCAGCGAAAATTCGCTAGAATAATTATTAAATTTCCTTACGCAAAAAATATAAATATGAAAGACCTATTTTTCACAGAAGAACATCAACTATTTCGAGACAGTTTACAAGATTTTTTTAAAGCAGAAGTAGCTCCATACATTGAAGAATGGGAAAAAGTAGGCAAAGTAGATAGAAGTGTATTCAAAAAGATGGGCGAAATGGGTTTCTTAGCACTAGAGGTAGAAGAAAAATATGGAGGTATGGGTGCTGACTTTATGTATACGACTATCCTTTGTGAAGAATTAGGCAGAACTGGAAGTGGAGGATTTGCTACTACTATTTCTGCGCACTCTTATCTTGCCATGAATTATTTAGTTCATGCTGGCTCTCCTTTTATCAAAGAAAAATATTTAGTACCAAGTGTAACTGGAGAAAAGATTGGTAGTTTATCTATGACAGAACCTTTTGCAGGTTCCGACTTGCGGGCTATTAGGACTACTGCCAAACTTGAAGGGGATCATTACATTATTGATGGTTCAAAAACCTTTATTTCCAATGGGTATTATGGAGATTATACGGTGTGTGCTTGTAAGACCGAAGAAGGTATTTCTATGATTGTGATTGATTTAGATGCGGAAGGCGTTTCTAGAAGTAAATTAGATAAGGTAGGAATTAGATGCTCTGATACTGCAGAATTAGCCTTTAATGGTGTGAAAGTACCAAAAGAAAATCTTCTTGGAGAACCAGGGAAAGGGTTCTATTACATGATGGAAAGTCTACAAGTAGAAAGATTGACTTTGGCTCAAAGTAATGTTGGGTTAATGCAATATGCCTTAGATATTACGCTACAATATATTTCTGAAAGATCTGCTTTCGGAAAGCCGATTAATAAATTACAAGTACTAAGACATAGAATTGCAGATATGGCGACAGAAATTGAAGCGTGGAAAGCATTTATGTACCAAACAAGTTACCGTTTAGCACAAGGCGAACATGTAGTGAAAGAGTGTTCTATGTTAAAGTTAAAAACAAGTGACTTGGTCAATGATATTGTTTACCAATGTGGTCAGATGTTTGGTGGCTATGGCTTTATGGAAGAATATCCAATCGGTAGAATTTATAGAGATGTCAGAGTGATGCCGATATATGGCGGAACTTCTGAAATTATGAAAGAAATCATTTCTAAAATGATTATTGATAAAAAGACTTATAAGCCTGCTTACAAGGCGTAAGTTATAAAACGGGGTCACTTCAAGTGCCCCCGTTTTTTTTCATAAAAAAGCACTTGAAAGGTCATTCCGAATAATAAACCACATTCTCCTTCACCACTATATCTAAAGGCAAATACTGAATAGCCTTTACCTCCTTCCTCAGCACTAACTGGTCAATCAAATTTACAATCGCCAAAAAACCTTGTTTTTTTGGATTTTGGTTAATTAAATAATCAATTTTTCCTGCTTTTAAGTACTCAATATTTTTAGGCAATAAATCAAAGCCAACGATAGTGGCATTTTTAAGTTTATCGCCAATTCTGTCAAGAAGTTGATGTGTCTTGGAAGTACTGACACAAATACCTGTAAGCTTAGGGGTTTCCTTAATTGTTTGCTCTAAAAATTGGGTTAAAGTATGCTCTTTTTGAAATTCACTATAAGCCCGTTTTAAGACTCGGCTTTCTGGGTGATTTTCTTTGAAATAATCATAAAAACCTGCCTCCTTTTGGTGAATATGCGTAGCGTTTAATGCCTTTTCTTCCACTTCTAAATGCAATAGTAAATAGGTGCTTTTAGGCCCTTGATTGGTACTCAACAATCGACCAGCCAAAACGCCACTTTGGTAAGAGTCTTGTCCAATATAAACTACTTTTTCTCCTAAAGAAAGTCGATTATTAATTAGCACTACCGCTACATTCTGCAATCTTTTGTCTTTCAAAAATTGCTTAGCTTCTTTTCCAAAAATAGGGGCAATTATGATGGCATCAGGAATATCCTCAAATATTTTATTTGCTTGCTTTTCAAAATCTTTTACAGCTACTCTATCAAAAAAATGATGGTTGACCGTTATCGAAAAATGAGCGTTTCCACTAACCGCTTTTTCAATACCTTGATAAGGAGATTCCCAATAGGCATCTTTTTGAAAATCAGGTAACAAAGTGGCAATCTTTATGACTTTGTTATTGGCCAAAGTACTTGCCATGATATTAGGTTGATAATCCAATTTTTTCATGACGGCCTCTACCCTTTTTTTGACCTCAGGCAATACATTCCCCCTATTGTGAATCACTCGATCTACGGTGCCTGTAGAAACGCCTGCTGCAATCGCAATATCCTTTATTCTTACCCTCTGTTTAGCCATTATCCAACTTTAATTCCATCAATAAATCTGTTTGTAAATCTGTTCCTAATAAGAAGTTATGGGTTGAAAAAGCGGTAAATCCATTTCTTTCATAAAACCGAATTGCTCCCTCGTTTTGATCCCATACCCCTAGCCATAAATGCAACATCTTCTTCTTTCTGGCTATTTCAAAAATCTTATTCATCATTAATTGCCCGATGCTTAAACCTTGATAAGCCGATAAGACATAAATACGTTCTACCTCTAATCCACCTGCTATTGGTTCAGACTGAGCATCCTCCCAATTTAGCTTAAAATACCCAACGACCATATCACCTATTGTGACAAAATAAAAAGAGGAGTTGGGATGATTTAATTCAAATTTGGTTTGTTCTTCGTTGAAGGCTTGGTCCATATAAATTTGCATGTCGGACGGTTTATTTTGTGAACCGAATGCATTTTCAAAGGTCACTTTTGCCAACTCTAAAAGCTGACTCCAATCCTCTATGGTACATTTTCTGAGTGCTGGACTTCCCATATTCTTTACAATTTTTCCTAAAATTAGGGATAAATATTTTAATAAAAAAGAAATAAGTGTATATTTGTGTGCGCACACAGCGCACTAAACTTAGAAAGTCTAGTATTTTTCATACTCTAAAACAATTTTTTTGACTTTTGCCATTAGCATAGACATTGGAGGAACCAATACTAAAATAGGATTGGTAGATCAATCGGGAAAAATCCATGACAGACGTCAGTTTTCGACTTGGGAGGGTAATTCAAAAAATGCCTTTTTTCAAAATTTATTCTCCAATATTGATTTAATTATTCCCGATGGAAATTCGAGTAATATTAAAGGTATTGGGGTTGACGCTCCAAGTTGTATCCCAAATCAAGGGATTATCAAGGCTGCTGCCAATTTGCCCATTAAAGGCGAAGTTCAAATCGTTGATTTATTAGCCCACAATTTCAAATTGCCTGTCTTTCTGTGTAATGATGCAAATGCTGCTGCTTTAGGCGAAGGTAAATTTGGCAATGCTAAAGGCATGAAAAATTTTGTGGTCGTTACACTTGGTACTGGATTGGGCGCAGGCATTATTGTAAACGGAAAGATGCTTACAGGGCAGAGTGGATTGTCGGGTGAAATGGGACATATTACTGCCATTCGAAATGGTAGACAATGTGGTTGTGGCAGAAAAGGTTGCTTGGAAACTTATATTTCGGCGACAGGCATCAAAAGAAATTATTTGGCTCAGTTAGCAGAAAGTAATAGTGAAACTAGTTTAGCCAATCTAGCTTTGAATGAGTTGACCGCAAAGAAAATTGGTATGGCTGCCAAGAAAGGGGATGAAAATGCTATTAAAGCTTTTGAGCACGGCGCTAAAATATTTGGACAACACCTCGCTGATTTTGTGCATTTATTTGAACCCGAAGCCATTATTTTAGCTGGTGGCGTAGCTCAAGTTGGCGAATTACTTTTTGTGCCAACCATTAATGCTTTATTCGAAAATTTATTACCAAATTATATTGACAACGTCAAAGTTCTACCATCTGCCTTAGGTGAAAATGAGGCAGCATTATTAGGAGCAAGTACGCTTGTTTTTCAGGATCTATAATCATGAAAAATAAGTACTTGTGACAAATAAACCAATTAAATAATCATGACTGTAAACGTAAAAAATTCAAAGGTACTTAAGTATCAATTTAAGTCTTTTGAAAAATTGCCTACCCGAATTTGGAAGGATGCCAATGAGGCCTCTATTCACGTTGCTCGTTCTATTGCACTAGCGATTCGACAAAAACAACAAGAAGGTGAGCCAATTGTGCTGGGCTTAGCGACTGGTTCTACTCCAATTAGAGTCTATGATGAATTGGTGAGACAGCACAAAGAAGAAGGTTTAAGTTTTCAAAATGTCATCACCTTCAATTTGGATGAATATTATCCAATGCTCCCAGATGCGGAGCAGAGTTATGTCCATTTTATGAATGAATATTTATTCGATCATGTGGATATAAAAAAGGAAAATATTCACATTCCAGATGGCACCGTTTCTATGGAAAAAATTGGTCAATACTGTGAAGATTACGAAAAGAAAATTGATGCCTATGGTGGCATTGATATTCAACTTTTAGGGATTGGTAGAACAGGTCACATTGGATTTAATGAGCCTGGATCTTGGGAAAATGCACTGACTAGATTGGTTAAATTAGACGCATTAACACGTCAAGATGCAATCAAGGATTTTATCCTAGAAGAAAATGTGCCCTATCGAGCCATTACCATGGGTATTGCCAGTATTATGAAAGCCAAAAAGGTTTACCTCATGGCATGGGGCGCACACAAAGCGCCTATTACTCAGAAGGCTGTAGAAGGGCCAATCAGTGAAAATATTCCTGCTACTTTTCTACAAAAACATACCAATATTTCCATTATTTTAGATACGGAAGCAGCTGGAGAATTAACCAGAGTGAAAACTCCGTGGCTAGTCGGTCTTTGTAACTGGAATAAAGATTTGATTACTAAGGCAGTTACTTGGTTATCTATCAACACTGGTAAGCCTATCTTAAAGCTAACAGATGAAGATTATAATGAGAATGGATTGAGTGATTTGGTAGTTGAATATCAATCGGCTTACAAACTAAATATTGAGATTTTTAACCGTCTGCAACATACCATTACAGGTTGGCCTGGAGGTAAGCCGAACGCGGACGATACGACTAGACCTGAAAGAGCAACACCTGCTAAAAAGCGAGTGATAATTTTCAGTCCACACCCTGACGATGATGTGATTTCGATGGGGGGTACTTTCCTCAGATTGGTAGAGCATGGTCATGAAGTACATGTGGCTTATCAAACTTCTGGAAATATTGCGGTGCATGACCACGATGCGTTGCGCTATATAGAATTTTTTAGAGAATTCGGCTCTCATAGCAGTATGGAAGACGAAAAATTATTGAAACGCTTAAATAAGGTCGAAAAGTTTTTATTGAATAAAAAACCCGGTCAATCAGATACTGCTGATCTTAGACTCGTAAAAGGATTGATTAGACGGGGTGAGGCGCGTGCAGGTGCAAGATTCTGTGGGTTGCCTGATAAACAAATTCATTTCTTAGATATGCCATTTTATGAAACAGGGCGTGCAAGAAAAAAACCTTTGGGTAAAGCAGATATTCAGATTGTCGAAGACTTATTGTTAAAAGTTAAACCGCATCAAGTTTATGCCGCAGGAGATTTAGCAGATCCGCATGGTACACATCGAGTTTGTCTAGATGCTATTTTCCAATCTTTCCGCAATTTGCAAAAAGATAAATGGATGAAAGACTGTTGGTTATGGTTGTATCGAGGTGCTTGGCACGAATGGGGCATTCACGAAATTGAAATGGCAGTTCCATTGAGTCCACAAGAATTATTGAAGAAAAGACGTGCCATTTTTATGCACCAATCACAAAAAGATAGTGCGCCTTTTCCAGGGTCAGATGCTAGAGAGTTTTGGCAGCGTGCGGAAGATAGAAACACGCAAACTGCAGCTACTTATAATGCATTAGGCTTGGCAGAATATGAGGCGATGGAGGCCTTTGTACGGTGGACGGAGTTTTAGATTTCAGCAATTCAAAAACTGCCAGCCCGTACGGGCTGGCAGTTTCCAAACAACTAACTAAGATCCAATAAACCTTCTGGTAAATCCATCTCAATCAATTTTTCCTCGTCTATTATTTCAACAATCAACTGCTCATTTAAAGGAATTAAAACTTCTTTTTTATTAAATGTTAGAGCAGCCATTTCTTGCTGTGGGTATTCTACAATTTCTACAATTTCTCCTATCAATCCGACCTCCTTATCTTTGATTTGATACCCTACATACTTTTCATATTGCAAGCCATTATCTGGAAGTTCTAATACTTTATCTTCTTCTGCTAATAAATCTATTTCTCGCATAAAGATTTCAACCCCCGTTAATTCTATTGCAGCCTCCTTGGTATTATAATCTTCAAACTTAATCGTAAAGGGGTTATCGTAATTGATGTACTCTACAAAATGAGGAATTTTTCGACCCGCAAGGTTCAAAAATAGTACATTAGCTTGGGCAAAATCTTCTAAGTATTTATCAACAATATTTAACTTTAATTCACCTTTTACACCGTATGTTTTTTTGGTAAAACCTATACTTTGGTAGGAACCCATTTAATTGATATTTTTTAAAAATTAGCTTATTGAAACGTGCAAAAATACGTTTTTTTGCATTTAGGAACTGATCTTTTGACCTAAGACATTGTTATTTTTTTTGAGGAATAACGATGTCTCTCATACTTTTAAAAAGCAGATTTTTTTGACATGTTTGTCGAAGTAGTTGACACTTTGTTTTTTAATTAAAAATGTAAAATCTAAAAATCAAAATTTAAAAGTGAGTTATTGGTCATATTTAACTGATAATCAATTAAATAACTACTGCTCTCTACTTTTCAATTTTAAATTTATCATTTTCAATTTTAGATTTAAAAATGTCAACTACTTTTGCAGTTTTGATAAACTTGTCAAGAATTTTGAGCAAGTAGTTCTATTTCTTCTAATAACCATTGCCGTTGCGTGAGTATTTTACACTCTGTGACAAATTGTTTGACGGTGGCTAGAGATTCGCCTTTCCATAACTTTTCAATACAATTTATGAGATTGAGATGCGTTTGCCGATTTGTATCGGAAAAATTAGGGATAGCTTTGGTAAATTTTTTCTTTGCTTTGTCAATTACACTTTTAAAATCATCATGCTCTACCTTAGACTTATATTGGCATATAAATAAAAAGGTATTAGCCTTGCTATAGATTGTGCCATTTTGTTTACTAAATACACCATATTTAATACAGTCCCAGACCTTGTTATAGTCTCTTATCGCAAAGTAATAAGTCGCATAAGCAATCATTTTGAGGTTATCTATATT
>CALDTJ010000507.1 GCA_937924145.1 uncultured Saprospiraceae bacterium | reverse complement strand
ATGACCATATGAAATTTAGATTTTTTCGATAGTTTTCTTTAAAAATTTGTTGAATAGTCCTTCTATTGAAGAAATTTTTAGAGGAAAATAGCGGAAAAAGATATTTTCAGATGGTTATAATTTAAAGGGTAACAAGTCTATTAGCTATTCCGACAGCTATCAGAAGGCTATTCCGAATAAAAATGCCTAGCCTTGAGACAAATTAGCTCGCTCCTATTGTAGCACTTATTCTTTGCTCGTCACTTAGAGGAATAAAATATCCTAGAACTACGATCTTTCTACCATTTTTTATATATAAAAACTCATTTTATTATTATTAATCCTTAACTTTGTTACACCATCACTTTTCTTACCCATACCGATTTTTTTAAACAATATTTTACAAAACTGAAATTGCCCCTAGTTTAGAAGTTATTATTTCTACCATCCCCACTTTAAGTAATACGGAATTACCTCTCAAAAAACACCAAACAGGTCAATAAACCATTCTACATGAACCTTTCGATTTTTGCGAGAGCAGTTGGTTTTCTACTACTATCCATATTGCTAAATGTCCCTATTGTAGCTAATGCACAGGGATTAGGTCCTGGGGCTATTGCTTTCATAGGCTTCAATAGTGATGGCGATGATCATTTTGCGATTGTTTTATTGTGTGACATTACCAACGAAACAATATACTTTACAGATCGAGAAGTGAATGGCACTAGTGGTTTGGAGGCCAGCAATGCCGAAGGAACACTTGCATGGGACTCAGGCACTACGACCATTCCCGCAGGTACCATTGTTATATTTTCAAATGTAGACAGTCCTAGCAACGCTGGTTATGATGTTTCTCATGGCACGCTATCCACCCCCGATGCAGGTTTTAACTTTTCCCAAGATGGAGATGGTATTCTAGCTTTTGTTGGCCCTGATGAAACAACCCCAACTACTTTCTTAGCGGGTATTCAGAACATCCGAAATCCTTCATCTGATGCAGGTATTGGTTTTGGAGATACTACTGGACTTAATTTGACTTGTGTTGCTTACACCATTACTCGAAATAATACTGATGATGGTGGTGCTTATATCAGTGGATTTGGTACTCGAAATTCTTACAAAGACTATTTATTAGATTTAAAAGATATTGATAACTGGAATACCGAGACATCCAATGGATCTGACATCTTACCCTTTAATGATACACCTATTACCTTAGCTTGTACCACACCGAATATTACGGGTATGGATCAAACAATCTGTAGCAAGGATAGCGTACTCCTCTCTGATTTAATTACAGGAAGTTTTGAAGGTAGGGTCATCTATGGGTCTACTTTTGGGGTTTATGGCGATACAATTACTAAAAAAGTTAGCCCAAGCACTCAAACTACCTATTTCGTACTGGATAGTTTAGCGGATTCAGATTGTAAAGACACTGCTAAAATTGTTATTAATGTTAATCCTTCTCCTGTAGTAATAGGTAGAGATACCGCTATTTGTGCAGGCGAAAGCGTTGATTTGAGTACTTTGGTAAGTGGTACACTGATCGAAAATCTTAGTTATGGTACTACTTTTGGGGCTTATGGCCCGACGAATATAGTCACTCCTTCAACGACAACGACCTATTTTATCAATAATGAGGAAAGTACAAATAATTGTTCCGACACTACAAAAATAGTCGTCACTGTTAATCCTAAGCCAGTTTTAAATGGAAGAGATACTGCCATTTGTTTAGGCGAAAGCATAGATCTAAGTACTTTAGTAAGTGGCACTTTAGTTCAGGACCTAAGCTATGGAACTGTTTTTGGCACCTATGGACCGACCAACTTAGTTACTCCTACAGAAATGACTACTTATTTTATCAATAATGTAGAAAGCACCAATAGCTGTACTGATACCACCCAATTAATTATAACTGTCAACCCTCAACCAATAATCACCGCTCGTGATACGACGATTAACATTGGCGCATCTATTGATTTGAACTTATTGGTTAATGAAACAGCTACAGGGATTCTTGAATACGGAACGACTCCAAATGATTTAAATAGTAGCAATAATACCGTATCTCCTCTTACTGATGCGACTTACCTGATTAGAGATACTGTGACTGCGACAAAATGCGCAGGAACTACAACCTTAACGGTAATGGTCAGTGGCACCCCCATTAATCCAGGTATTCTTGACCCTTGTAATTGTGGCAATCCAGAGAATGTAAGAGATGGCAATGGTACGGTGACATTGTTTCACGACTATATCGAAATTAGTGATGGCGGTCTCGCTCAAACGTGGAGGCTGGCAGCTGTTAATAGTGGGAATGTATTGAATAAAAATGGTACGCCTAAAATAATTGGTGCTAGTACAGGTGAAATATTAACGGACTTAGGTGGAGGACGTTACCGTATAGACTTTTGGCACCTACCCGGTGTTGGTTTCGATGCAACGATTCAAAGAACAAGTGATGGTAATATGCAATCTATAGCTAATAGTTGCTCTGAGACCGTTTGTTTTGTGGCAGCACCAATCCCTACCCTATCCGAATGGGGACTTTTAATACTAGGCTTATTATTACTAAATTTATCTATCTTTTTAATTCGGTCTAAAGCCGAAATTTTGTTATAGTAACAAGCAAATAATAAATTGTACACTTGGAATTTGAAATACCCTATCGAATCAAAAAACATTACCCCATTTTTTGATTGGTTCATTATCAACCAACTCTAATTCTTTTCTAATTAGCCTATTTCAGAGATCGCCGCCCCTCAATAAAAACCGTTAAAAAAACACCCGAAAAGAAAATAGTCCAACCGTATTTTTGAACATCAAAACTAAACTCATACTTTTTCCACCAACAAAATAAGCCAATGAAAAGGAGTGCAAAAAGGGCTCTATACCAAATAGTTAAAGGAGGTGGAAGGCTAATATATCTCCCCAAAACACCAGAGGTACAAAGACAGACCATCGCAAAATTGAGTAAAAGTAGGTTTTGTAGTTTGTTGTTTTTCATTTGGCAAAAGTAAGCACTGGACTTCTTATTTCTTTAAAAAAACGTAGCTTTAGCCAATAATGATAATACGCCATACTCATACCGTCCCTGAAAATATTACAAGCGTCCGCCTCAGCGATTATGCCAATGGTCTATTTCCACAAATCCCTTCTAGAAAAGGGCTGAATAAAGCGATCAAGGCTGGCACTATTTACATTGATGGAAAAGTAGGCAATACAGGTGATTGGATTAAAACAGGGCAAAAAATTCAATTAATTGAACTAGATAAAAAGCCTGCTAAAATTTATCAATTTGACCTACCTGTCATTTATGAAGATGACTATTTAGCTGTTATAAATAAACCTGCTGGAATAGTTGTAAGTGGTAATCAATTTCATACCGTCCAAAATGCTCTACTACATAATTTGCAGCCTTCAAAAGTCGTCGATGCTTTTCAATTACCAAGACCTGTCCATCGACTAGATCATGCTACAAGTGGTTTATTATTGATCGCCAAAACGACCACGGCTAATATGGCACTAAGCCAACAATTTGAAAATAAAACCATTCGAAAACGGTATCAAGCGGTGGTTATTGGACAATTAGCAGGCGAAAAGGGACAAATTAATGAGGATATCGAAGGGAAAATGGCTATTACAAAGTATGAAGTATTACAAGTAACCCCTTCTTTAAAAACACAGTATTTATCCCTCTTAAACTTATATCCTTTAACTGGTAGAACCCATCAATTAAGAATCCACTTATCCAACTTAGGGCATCCGATTCTTGGTGATAAATTATACCATCAAGATCAACCATTATTAAAAGGGAAAGGGCTATTTTTATGTGCAGTAGAATTGACTTTTGAGCATCCAGTTAGCAAGGAATCAATGAATTTTAACATTGACCCTCCTAATAAATTTGAATACCGATTGAGTCAAGAAAAAAGACGATTTGAATCACGTTATTCGGATTTTTGATTTTCCACATGGACCCGCCCGCATGCGCAGTCGTGCTGGTTTGATTTTCCACACGGATTTGATTTTCCACACGGATTTTTGTGAATAATAAAACTTATTAGTCTTTTGCTGAATTGATAGTCTGTACCACTGTTTCTACATTTTTCTGAAGTAGTAACTCCTCCGAATCCAAATCAAAAGCTGCTAAAAAACCTAATTCCTCATTTTCTGGATAAACACATCCGCTATCCAAAAATATCACTCGCTCTTTATTGTCGATACTGGCTTTTAATCGGGAGGTCTGCGTAACAAAATGCCCAGTCACTTGTCTTTTGGACAAAATCTCTTCCTCGCTAATCTTAAAATCAACTTTGGAAAACATACCCCTCATCCCTCGATAAATACTTTGTTCATTAATCAAAAATTCAGAATGGCATGCCAACCAATCTCCTAAATCGTAGCCGTATTCGAAACTAGCGAAATAAGACAAATACGCCTCAATATCTCCATCCAAAAAATCTTCGTTATTGTTTTGGTTTAAATAGTCTAAGAAAAAATCAAATCCTTGGTCATAAGCCATCAAAAAGGATAGCTCATGATTTCCCATTATTGGGAATACATTCAATCCTTTTTCTTTTAGTTCAAGGGTATAATCTATCACCTCTTTACTACGAGTTCCTTTGTCAATTAAATCCCCTAATAAAAAGAGTTGATCTTCGGCCTGTAGGTCTAATTTTCTGACTAATAGTTGGAAGGTATCGGCACAGCCGTGAATGTCTCCAATGGCTATTCTTCTGCCGTTTTTAGGCTTATTTAGGCGAGGTATTTCATACTTCATGCTTATGATTTATGTTTCGGGATCACTTCCAGTGGAATGTTGTCAACTTAAGGTCTGTAGTTTAGCAGCAGTGTTTCGGGGTCACTTTCAGTGCCCCCGAAACTTTAATTGCAGACCAATCCAACTTAATAACTGATGTTACGCAAAAAAGACTACGAAGTAGTCAAACATGAATAGCCCAGTACGAAATGCAGGGTTTGGTAAGTGGTCAATACCCCCTAGAACTACGGAGTAGTTCAACTACTTCGTAGTTAGCCATTGCTCCCTATTTCTTCCGTAGATTTACATCTACGGCTATTCATTTTCAAATCTTTCAGATTTACTGCGTAACATCAGTTATAAATCTATCCACTAAGTTGACGACATTCCACTGGAAGTACCCTCGAAACTTTAAAATTCAAATGTCGGGGGCACGAAAAGTGACCCCGACATCTAACTTACTGCTTATTCCACTGACGAACCCGTTGCTGAAAGCGTTTTTCACTAAATTTCCACCGTCTTACGTCCACAAAACCTTCTAATTCAGTCTCCAATTCATCCGATAATAATTCTGGAAAAAAGTCGATGCCTGTAATGTCTTCTACTTCATCAATCGTCATAGCGTATTCCGTCAGGTGGTCATCACTTATAGCATTTGGAATGACAAAGCCAATGCCTTTATATTCTGGATCTGTTATATCTAAAATCACTTTGAAATAATTTCGGGGAACCGTCACTACATTTCTCCCAATTCTATCTAACTCTTTTTCTGTCAAAACAGGTCCAGTGACAATGTATAAATGTTTGTATTTTCGGCCCCAATCTCTCACTTGTTCTTCCAATTCTCGCCAAATCCCCATGTTTTGATTTCTCAATTGAGGACTCATATTACTCATATAAAAAGTCTCAGACATGGCTCTTTCATTAAAGCCCATATCGCCAGCAGGTACTAAATGTCCTCTCGTATAACCCGACCGCCGATAATCTGATGGCGTAGCGGATTTTGTTTTGACCTTGGGATCTGGTCTAAAATTATCCGTTCGATCTGCTCTTTTATTGTTCAAGCGATCTACGGTCAATTCATAAGCTACCCATTCTGCCTGTTCGTGCTCTTCCGAATAAGAAAGCGTATAATAACTATGCTCAACGATTTGACCTGTCGTAGACGTCGGCAAGGCATAGGATAAATCTGTCTTTCCATCTACTTTTTCACCAGTAGGATTGACCTGTTCTATGGTCTCTCTAATGGTATCAACGACGGGGCTATCTCCCTCCCCTATATAGCTGAACCCCCAATATAAAATACCTAAGATGAAAGCGAATACGCCTGCTTTATACACCATACCGTTGTCATTCTGAGAATGATTTGTCCTTAGTTTTGCCATTTGTTTGATTAGTTGCTGGTTGCTAGTTGCTAGTTTACTAGTTGCTGGTCGGTTGAAACTAGCAACTAGAAAACTAGTAACCAGCAACTATAATCCCCAAAAATAAGAAAGAATAAACTAAAATTTCATATATGAACCTTACATCAAATTTCAAATATGCCTATCTTCGCAACCTATTTCAACGAAGGAGTGATTTATACTCTAATTTATTAGGTGACAAATCATAAAAACCTTCGTCAGAATAGTGAAAAATTAATTTAAATTTTAATCATTTTAAACCCATATTTTACTATGTTAAGTGCAATGCAAAACCTAAGTCAAGAAGAGCAAGATTTATTAATGGATGCCTTGCCTTTAGTGACCGTTTTAATTGCTGGTGCGGATGGAAAGATTGACGTAAGCGAAACCAGTTGGGCAGAAAAATTAACGGATATTCGAAGTTATTCGAACGAACCTGAATTAAACGATTTCTACGAAAAAGCACACGAAGGCTTTTCTGATAAAGTAAGTTATTTCATTAAGACTTTACCTGCTGAAACTAAGGAAGGTACGCAAATAATTTCTGATAAATTGACTGGCCTTAATGATATTTTAGCTAAAATCCCTCAACCTTTAGGTGCTAAATTCTACAAAAGTTTAACTTCTTTTGCTAAGCATATCGCTCGGGCAGATGGTGGCTTATTCAAAATGTGGAGTATCTCTAAGGAAGAAGAGGCTTTGATTGGTTTGCCAATGATTACGCCGATTGAAATGCCAGAGGAGGAGGTGTAACGTGTTGCGAGTTACGGGTTGCGAGTTTCCTCACATGACGTGTAGCAAACTCGCAACTCGCAACCCGCAACTCGTAACTCGCAACCCTAAAACCCATTATTCCCATCTTCCCCAGACTTCAAGTCTGTATTCTTGATCTTACTACCTCTTCTCTTCTTCTTTTTAAAATCTAGTTTTCCAAATTTATAGCTAAAGTTTAGTCCGAACGAACGGAAAGGTAGGCGGAATTCACTTTGCTGAGAAAAATTATCTCCTTCTAGTTCTGTAATAAATCCTTTAGTTCGATTGAACGGTTCTACCATCCGTACGCCAATAGACCCTCTTTTATTCCAAATATCTTTCTTGACACCTAAACTATACAACCAAAAAGAAGGAATTTTACCTTGAACCGTTTGTCTTCTTGATCTCATAAACCCAAAACCTTCTATTTTCCAGTCTTTCTTTAAAGATAAAGTTCCACTCAGGTTACCACCATATTGAATACCATCATTACTAACGCTTTGCCCATTGGCGATACCATCTACACTATAGGTAAACATATTAAATCCTCCACGAATGGTTAGCTTTTTCTTAATCGTAGCAGATGAAAAGAAATTGAACCCAACAGAATTATTTTGTCCAATATTTTGATAATTTGTAATCGAAACGCCCTCATCAGTGACCGTCAAGAAGCTTTCTATAATATCGTTGGTTTGTCGATAGAAAATAGCCGCATTAAAAACAATGCCTTTGAAATAATTATTATAAGCTAATTCGTATTGATCGACTGTTTCAGGATCTAATGTTGGATTCCCGTTTGTTACGTTTCTTCGATCGGCAGCATCTGTATATGGATTGATGAAGAATAAACTTGGTCGTTGGATTCGCTGCGTATAACTCAATTTTATAGAAGAAAACCCTTTTAATTTTCTTGATAAAATAATACTTGGTAGAATGTTATTATAGCTATTATCAAAAGTACCTCCGTCATTCACAAATTCACCGTCAATTTTAGTAGCCTCGTATCGAGTACCTGCGACTAAGCCCCATTTATCACTCAACGTCAAGTTCAAGGAAACGTAGCCCGCCATTACATCTTGATTGTACTTAAAAATATCAGATCGGAAAGGTGTGATGTCTTCACCACTTAATAAAGTGTAAGAGTAATCACTGTTAATTCTTCTAATAATGGACTTTGCGCCTGTTTCTAATTTCACTTTTTTGCTAAAAGGATGGGTATAATCCACTTGATAGACGTATTCTCGATTGTCTCCATCATTTCTACCTTCCTCAGCAAAATCCGTAGAATTCTGAATATTTTCTTGGGTGTAGTCTACATTATTGTTTTGGTTGTTGCCACTCAATTGAAAAGCGAAAGCCAATTCTTTACCCTTTTGAGGAAAAGTTTTGGTGTAATCGGTCGTCCAATCAAAACTATTTCTCCCTCTAATCCCATCACTAGTCCGAAGATATTCTTGTACAAAACCATTGGAAGGATCATTAAAATTAACGTTAGAGGTTCCATCTTGATTAAAGGAAAAACCGCCTAATTGGAAAGAAGTATTGATTGCATTGTAAGCATTGATATCATAAAAAGCTCCAGCAGTTCCCCTAAAACCGATTCTAGAAGAGTTGGTTATACCTTCCTGTGTAAATGACCTAATGCCCCCATTTACCTGGTCTGTTCTAGCAAAAGAAGTCTCTGAATCAATAGGCACAGAATACCTAATAGAACCATTCGCATTCATCCCAAATCGGCCCTTTGCTGCACTCAAACTTAGGTTACTATTATTTTGTCGATTACCAACAGATGCACTTACCGAACCCGTTGCGCCATCAATACTTTTCTTTTTGGTAATAATATTGATGATTCCACCCGATCCTTCACCGTCATATTTTGCACCTGGCGTAGTGATGACCTCCACTGTTTTAATCTGATCCGCTGGCAACATTTTCAAAGCATCTGCTACATTGGCAGAAAACATACCCGATGGTTTCCCATTGATTAAAATTTGTAGATTAGAACTTCCTCTTAAACTTACATTGCCATCAAAATCAACTGATAATAAAGGCACTTTTCGTAAAACATCGGCAGCATCGCCACCCGTTGACGTTACATCTTTATCGGCATTATAAACAATCTTATCAATTCTATTTTCTATGACCGCCGCCTCTTCTACTACTTCTACAGCATCTAATAATACGTTATCCGTCAATAAATACATATCTCCTAGATTGACATCAGGTTTTTTGGGCGTCAATGTGATTCCTCGGTACCGTCTAGTTTTGTAACCAATAAAAGATAATTGCAAGTCATAAGTCCCCACCTTTATATCTGTCAATTTGAATTTCCCATCATCTTCAGTGATGTTTCCGTTGACCTCTTTTTGATCTTTGGGGTCAATCAAAACGATGGTTGCAAACCCAATTGCCTCTTTGCTTAAACTATCTAAAACTTTTCCTGTAATCTTTCCTGTAATGGTTGGTCCACCACCCCCTCTTTTGCCGCCACCTCCATAGCTACTAGCTGGTCTCTGAGAAAAAGCAAAAATACTTAATAGACATAAGTATATGGTAAGTAGAATTCGTTGCATGATTTTAAAGATTTTGTCGGATGAAACTTGATAATTCTTTTACTTAAAGTAAACTCCAAACAAAGAGAAAAGTTGGTGAAATTAGATAAATCGTAGTAGTTGCGGGAAAAAGGGACGGGCGATTCTAAGCGAGGGTGCAAAAAAAATGGCTTATTTTCTACTTGAAGAATAGAAAAGAAACCGTTTAAATTCAAACTAAAAGCGAGTTTTGAAATAAAAAGAAAAGAATATGCAAGTAAAATGAAAATTTACAAGCAAAGATTATTATTTTTCCTTAAATTTGTGACATTCAATTAAACTAATAAAAATATAGTGTTTCATAGTGTAGAGGTAGTCATTTCGATGGCTGCCTCTTTTTTATTTAATTATAAAAACTAAATATGTGACAAAAATATATAAATATTTCAAAAAAAAGTACATTTAATTAAACAATATTCAAAAATAATTAAATATTAACTTTTGTTAATATTATCATACTTTTCTTTACTATAATATACGGATATCACTGATCTGTGACATTTCATTTCAACCTATGTTTTAGTCAATTCAAACTGTTTCCTAATAACGAGCAAATTTTAAGCACACAGGCGTATTAACAAATTTCGATACGCCCATATCTTCTAAAATACCTGTTGTTTGATTGACCCTAAAAGTGATAATTGAATCGGAATTTTGGTTACCTACCAATAAAAATTGACCACTTGGATCTATCGCAAAATCTCTTGGTACTTCTCCTTTAGTGTTTTGTACACCTAAAAAAGTTAATTCTCCAGAGGTGTCATCTATTTTATACATGACGATACTCTGTTCCTTATTGCCTTGAATCCCTCTATTAGATGCGTATAAAAATTTCCCAGAAGGATGAATATGAATAGCAGCAGTGCCAATATTTCCTTCGGTAATTGGTTGGTCTATAGTGCTAATTGTTTGAATGCGTTCGAAAGGCGTTTTAACATCTTGGTAATTAAATACTTCGATGGTTTGATTCAATTCATTTAGCACATATACCCGCTTTTGCGTTGGATGAAAATCCAAATGTCTACCTCCTGCGCCTTTGGTTAATTTTGTCTCCGTTATTTTTTCCAATTGACCTTTATCTAACTGATAATGAACTACTTCATCCATTCCTAAATCCACTACAAATACACTATTATCGTCAATTCCAGGCTGAATCATGTGTGCGTGTGCCGCCTCTTGCCTGCCACCTGGCGCATTTGTTAATTCGTGTTTGATGGCACTAATTGCATTTCCCAAACTCCCATCTGCTTGAATTGGGAAGGTGGAGATCGTCCCCATATAACTTGCTACTAGCACATATTTTCCAGTTGGGTCTATGCTAATGTGACAAGGTGCATCTCCTTCGGCAGGGACTGTATTTAAAGCTTTAGAGAAATGTCCTTTTTTGTCTAATTCAAAAGCACTTACGGTTCCAAGCATTGGATTACCATTACCTGCAATTTCGTTTACTGCATACAAATATTTTCCATTTGGATGTACCGTCAGATACGATGGATTTACGGTATTTTTTATAGTATCTACGGCTGTTAATGCGCCTGTTTCGTCATTCATTTCAAGAATGTATATTCCTGTCGCTGTTCCATCAACATGGCCTTCTTTTCTGGTATATGTACCAACGTATAATAGTGTTTTAGGCATTGCTTTTTCCAAATTTACTGTTTTGTCAGGTGATTTTTCTGTGGTCGGAGTGCTGCATGCATTGACCAAGAAAAGGATAGATAATAGATATAGAAAGGGTTTGGTTTTAGATAGCATATTCCTGTTTATAAACTGATTTCATGAATTAGGGCGGTAATTACAGGAATTTTAGGAACTTAATATAATTCTGAGGTGATTTTCCACGCGGATTTTTGTTCCACGCGGATTTTTTGATTTGATAATTATAATAGACAATTGTGGATTGGCAATCTTGTTTACAAGAAGTCTACGTCAAATAAAAAATCCATCTGTTTCTCGTTGACACTTTGTGGCGTTATTTTCAAAGCAAAATTTCGGAGCATCGTCAAGATTGGATTGGTCATTTGTGCTGCTTTTCCTAGTGTCCAAGAGGTATTGACTATCTTGGTAGTGCGTGGAATCCGTAATTTTTCGTATTGCTGAAAAGCCAATTTTATATCATTTTGATTGATCAAACATTTGTTTAATACTGCTGCGTCTTCAATCGCCTGACAAGCACCCCTCAATTTTGTACAAATCATGCGTTGGCATCCTTCTGTCTAAACGCATTACCAAGCATTGACCACCCAACGAATTCAGCAAAACTTAGCTTTATTTACTTTTTTTCAACAAGCTGATTTATTAAAAGTGGAACAATACGAACAGAGTCCTACCAAAATCACTATCTTCACGCTATTCAACTAAAATAAAATATATGTTAAAGATAATATTATTTGGCATTTTGATTTTGCTTGTTCTCTGTGCGATTATTTACTACCTGTTTATTAGTACTGGCATCAAATTACCTAAAGAAACAGACGCTATTGTCAATGAGGTCTTACAATCTAAAAACTTACCAAAGTTAGTTGGAAATGATACGGGTTTCGCAGAAAATGATGGTGTCAAAATTTGGTATGAGAAAATGACTCCTTCCAATTCTCCTAAAGGAACGATTTTATTGGTGATGGGCTACAACTCGACTGCACTAGTGTGGAGTCCCAATTTTACCCAACCTCTTTTAGATGCTGGTTATCAAATCATTAGATACGACAATCGAGGCGTCGGCGAATCTGATTGGATGCCAAATTGGACTAAAAAGAATAGATATACTTTGGAGGATATGGCAAAAGATGGGATGGCGGTTTTAGCTGCCGCTGGGGTAAAAAAAGCGCATATTATTGGTGCTTCAATGGGCGGTATGATTGCTCAACGAATGGCGATTAGTCATGCAGAAAAAGTACTTTCATTGACTTCCATTATGTCAACGGGATATATGGATGCCCCTAATGTGCCTAGTGTCAGTAGTGCGAATATGAGAGACTTTGTGAGGTTGACTTTACGGCATTTAGTACCCTCTTCTGATGAGGAAGGGGAATTAAAATTTATGATAGGCGTGCAACAGTTATTAAGAGGCAATGGCCCTTATGAGCCTTCGATTAGAACAAGTGCTGAGCGAACGCTTTATGAAATACGACATAGGAAAGGTAGAAATCCTAAAGGCGGTAATCAACATGGGGCAGCGATCAAAGCCTCTGGTTCTCGGTTGAATGAATTAAGTCAAATCAAAGTACCGACCTTAATTATTCATGGAAAATCTGACCCTTTGGTGCGTTTTGAACATTGCGAAAAATATACACCGCTGATTCCTCATGCTAAAAAATTGTTTATTGACGGCATGGGTCATGATTTACCTGATTTGTATATGCCGCAAATTCATGCTGCTATTTTGGATAATGTTTCTGCTTAGCAATAAAGTGTGTACGAAGTTTTTTTGACGCTGAGAGACCCGCCCGCTTGAGCATTCGGGCAGGCGCTGTTTGAAGTTATGAAGTTTTATGTTTTCTTCTCTAACGTGAACAATGTCATAAAAGCAAAACATAAAAGAGTCATAATAGCCCGCCCGCCTAAAGTCATTCGGGCAGGTCTGCGTCTCTTTCCGATAATTATCGGAATCAAAATTAAAAATTCGTTATCAATATTATGCTAATACCAATAACTCGAAAGGGTTGAAAAATCCTTAAATTCACCATTTTAAATAAGTCTTTCAAAACGAAATTTCATGCTTAA
>CALDTJ010000506.1 GCA_937924145.1 uncultured Saprospiraceae bacterium | reverse complement strand
ATGGAATTAAAAATAAACGGAGAAATCCGCAACGTAGATGTAGAGGACAACATGCCTTTACTATGGGTACTTCGAGACGAACTCAACATGACTGGAACTAAGTTCGGTTGTGGAGTTTCTGCTTGTGGTGCTTGTACTTGCCACATTGACGGCGAGGCTACCCGAACTTGTACTTTGCCAGCATCTGCGGCAGTAGGCAAAGAAATCAAAACCATCGAAGGTCTTGCTGCCAATGGTCAATTATCTGCTATTCAAAAAGCATGGATTGAGCACCAAGTACCACAATGTGGCTATTGTCAATCAGGAATGATTATGGCAGCAGAGGCATTATTAGATAAAAATCCTAATCCAACGGATGAAGATATTGATGCGTCTATGACAAATATTTGCCGTTGTGGTACTTATCAAAGAATTCGATCTGCTATTCATACCGCTGCTAAATGGCGTGCGGAAGAGACGACCTTACAGGGGTAAGAGAAGTCAGATGTCAGACCGTTTCTACGAAACTGTCAGATGTCAGATTATTCTCATCATATTCTTAATAACTAGTCTGACTTCTGACAATTTCGACCCGCCCGCATGACGCAGTCGTGCTGGTTTATCGAAATGATCTGACTTCTGACTTCTAAAAAATAAAAAAATGGGTAAATGGACTCGTAGAGCGTTTATAGCTACTGGTGGATTAGTTGGGACAGGTTTGGTGGTTGGTGTAGCTGGAATTGCATATGTAAATAAAGCCATCAAAAAATATTCAGGCAAAGGCATGGGCGAAGGCGCCTCTCTAAATGCTTGGGTGCGAATTGCACCAGACAATACGATCACAATGGCAGTGCCTCGTTCTGAAATGGGACAAGGGGTTTATACTGCATTACCAATGTTACTAGCAGAAGAATTGGAAGTGGACATGAACCAAATTGAAATCGTTCATCCGCAACCAGAGTCGCCTTATGCGAATACTTTTTTCTTAGATCCCAACCCAAGAAAGGCTTATGCTAGTTACTCTCCGATGCAGACAGTGGCTGCTTTCTTACCAGTAGTTGGTACAGGAGGAAGTACTTCTGTGAAAGATTTGTACGACCACTTGAGAGAGATGGGCGCTACGGCTAGAGCTGCATTGATCGCTGCTGCTGCTGAACAGTGGGGCGTGACTGCTGCGGATTGTTACGCAGAGAGTGCACATGTAATTAATAAAAAGACCAAGGAAAAACTGACCTATGGTTCATTAGCAGAGGCGGCATCTAAGGTAGAATTGGATTTCGATCCGAAGTTAAAAGATCAAAAAGACTTTAAATTATTAGGCAAGAGAGTACAGCGGTTAGATATTCCTGAAAAAGTAACAGGAACAGCTGAGTTTGGGATTGATGCACGTCGAGATGGAATGTTAATTGCAGCGGTTCGACACGCCTCTTATGTTGGAGGAACAGTGAATGGTATCAATAACATCGAAGAAGTAGAGCAAATGAAAGGGGTGAAGAAAGTGGTGATGCTCGAAAATGGATTGGGTGCAGCAGTTGTTGCGGATAATACTTGGCGAGCGAAAAATGCTGCATTAGCCTTAGATTTTGACGAAACGGGTAATAGTTTAGAAGGAGTCTCTTCGTCGGATATTTCAAAAATGTTAGGAGACATTATTGCGGATGACAGTCAAATGATTGGTACGCCAGAGGCACATGGAGATGTGAGTGCTGCATTAAGTGGCGATGCAAAAGCAATAGAGGCAAGTTACGAAGTACCTTACTTAGCACATTGTACGATGGAACCATTGAATTGTACAATGGTCATCAATGGAGACAAAGCAGAAGTATGGGTTGGTCATCAAGGAGGCTCTTCTGTAAGAGATGCAGTTAATGCCGTTACAGGGATAGAAAAAGAAAATATCCATGTAAATATTCTTTATCTTGGAGGTGGATTTGGTAGAAGAATTGAGGTGGATTTTGTAAAAAAAGCAGCGATGGTTGCTAAGCAAATGCCAGGTACGCCGATTCAACTAGTTTTCACTAGAGAAGAAGATATGAAAAATGGCATGTATCGTCCAGGAGTAGCGAGTAAATTCCGTGGGGCTATTGGCGCAGATGGAATGATAGATGCTTGGGAGAATAAAATGGCTTTACAGTCGGTTACTCATTCTTTTATGAATCGAGTCATGCCAGCAATGGCAGAATCACCAGCAAATGACCCACAAACGGCTGAAGGTGCAGTAGAATTACCTTATGGTAGAAATAATGTATCGGTTCAGTTTGGACAGTTGGATTTACCAGCTTTACAAGTAGGAAATTGGCGTAGTGTAGGAGCCTCTCAAAATGGATTCTTCTCAGAATCTTTTATGGATGAAATGGCGCATGCAGCAGGTCAAGACCCATATGAGTTTAGAAAAAAGCATATAGAAAAGTCCGACTTACCAGATGCACCGAGGTTCTTGGCTGCTCTAAATAAAGTGGCAGATATGGCTAGCTGGTCAACACCATTGCCAGAAGGAAAGCATAGAGGTATTTCTATCTTAAAATCATTTGGTTCTATTGTCGCACAAGTTGCTGAAATTTCTCAAACGGGCGATAAGCAATTCAGTATTGACAAGGTTCACTGTGTAATTGATTGTGGTAGAATTGTTAACCCAGATACCATTGAGGCGCAAATGCAATCAGGTATTATTTATGGTTTGACTGCTGCTTTATACGGTGAGATTACATTGGATGACGGACAAGTTGTTCAACAAAATTTTCCTCAATACGAAATGGTTCGAATGAATACGGCACCGACCGTAGCCGTTCATATCATGGAAGTAGATGAATATCCAGGTGGCGTAGGAGAACCTGCAACACCGCCAGCAGCACCTGCATTAACCAATGCAATTTTTGCGGCAACTGGTGATCGAGTTAGAAGTTTACCTTTGAATAAATTGGGGTATACTTTTGTGTAATATAGGGATAGGGACACGGTGGCTGTTTACCACAGCCACCGTGTTTTAAGATAAAGGATGAAAAACACAATGGCTGTAGGAAACAGCCATCGTGTCTTGAGTTACCATAGCCACCGTGTTTTAAGATAAACGATGAAAAACACAATGGCTGTGTGAAACAGCCATCGTGTCTTGAGTTACCATAGCCACCGTGTTTTAAAATAAACGATGAAAAACACAATGGCTGTGGGAAACAGCCATCGTGTCTTGAGTTACCACAGCCATCATGTCCTGCTTAACCCGTCAATTTTCGCCCCATTTCTAGATCGCACAAGGTACCTTTCCGTAAATTAGCATAATCCATTGCAGAAGACCAAAGATACTCCTCTGGTTTATCTACTATATCTGCCTCAACTGCATTATTGTGAATATAGTTAAAGCAGTAATAGCCGTATGATTTCCCAGACATAAATCGGAAATCTATTCTTCCATTTTTTTCAATTGTTACAAATTCGTCTATCCATCCATCTTTAGCTTTACACTCTTTTCTAAAAACACTTCCTGTCCAGTCTTTCTCTTTGTTGATGGCTCTCGAATAACCTACTTGCAAATCACCAATTGCGTCATTTAAAGAAATGAGTTCGTGCCCTTTAGATTTTCTAGTGTAAGCACGCTCTACAGGCTGAGCTTTATTTCCATATTTTTTGACCCTTCTTTGAAATTCAGTATGATCGATGTGCTCTCTTAAAGTAGCTCTCGTGATGTGGGTGTGTTTGACGTAAAACAACCAATGAAAGTGATTGGGCATAATTGTCCATGCGACTAAACTCCCAAATGGTAATAAATAAGCTCGCATTTTCCATACGAAAAATTCGTAATTATCTTTAGTGAAGAAAATTTGTTGTCGATTATTTCCTTGATTGTAAATGTGAAAGAGTTGGTCTTTGTAAAATTCCATTGGCTAAGTGGTTATTGTTTTGTAATAGCCATGAAATTAAGTGATAAGTTTGTTATATTCTAACGTTTGATTTTATATTTTTTGGTTGTATTTGATTTTGTTTTAATGTGTTTGCGACACGGTGACTGTTTTCTACAGCCACCGTGTTATAAATTTTCATGGTAGGTTACTGCTGTGTAAAAAACACGGTGACTGTAGGAAACAGTCACCGTGTAGGAAACAGTCACCGTGTGGAAAACAGTCACCGTGTAGAATTTTGAGTTGTCGCTTTTTTAAAATTGGTTAGTCAATATTTACAGAATCAATATAGTAATTTAAATCTTGGTCTTTATTCAAGGTCTACAATACCAAAACAAAGGTAGAGAGAATCTAAAACACAATTGTCTAGTCTTGTATTAATGCGAGACTGGACGATTTAGATTTTATAAAACTTCCTAGAGGATTACCCGATTACAACCCTGCTAGAATTTTAGCTAGGGGCTAGATCCTACCCAATCGCAAAGACACCCGAAACTGGACTTTCTGCTCCTTCTTATTCCAATTTTTTAATTTTCGCCTAACTCAATTGAGTTTTTCACGAATAGTAATTCGGGGTTTATTGTACCTTTGGTGGTAGAGTTGGAGGCTCGGTAGTACGGATATTATTTTTTACCCCACGGATAGATAAATTTACGGATTTAGATGTTGACTATAAACGTTGACATTTTACCCACGAACCCGCCCGCATGCGCAGTCGTGCTGGTTTATAGACCCACGAATTCTAGACGTTGACTTTTTAACTCGAAATAAGACGTTGACAACTACTCACTCATAATTTCTTACTCATAACTATTATTACATGGCAAAGCAAATACCACCACATTATTCTCCCTGCGTTAAATTGGGCAATTTAATTTTTACTTCTGGGCAATTACCTTTGTTGAAAAGGGAAGTGAAGGCGGCTCCTGAAAGTATTGAAGAACAGACTTTGTTGTGTTTACAAAAAATAGAAACTTTAGTAGCAGAGCATGGATTGACTAAGAACGATGTGATAAAGACGACGGCTTTTATTTCTGATATTGGAGACTGGGGTAGAGTGAACCAAGTCTATGCAGACTTTTTTGGCGACCATAAACCTGCTCGGTCTATTATTCCTGTGAAGCAGTTGAATTATGGGTGTAAGATTGAGATCGAGGCTATTGCGGGGAGGGAATAGGGTTGCGGGTTGCGGGTTAAACCCGCAACCTGTAACTCGCAACCCGCAACTCGTTAATCCAACAAAATCATTTTCTTAGAATCAATTCCAGATGGTGTAGTCAATTGATACAACAACACGCCATTTCCTTTCAAGTCTGCTTTCTGAATAGTTACTTCGTGGTAACCAGCATCAAACGTTCCATCAATCTGCTTTAATAGGGCACCTTGTAGGTTGAACACTTGTAAGACGATTTCGCCTTTTTTAGCTAATTCAAAACCAATATTTGTGCTTGTTGCAAATGGATTTGGTGTATTTTGGAATAATTTAAAGTTATTAGTTGGAGTGATTTCTTCGAAGGCTAAAGCAATATTCGTTACTTCATTTCTATTAGTTACGCCTTCCGTAGTAGCCGTATTTGAGATACTTAGTAAATCACTTAGCTGTCCAGTTTGAGTAGCTGTGAAATTTAAAGTCAGTAAGTCATTACTTGGATTTACCGCATTATCAACACTAAACTTATCCCATACAATGGTTAATTCGTTGGTAGCAGTTTGTGCAAGGTGTTGCTTTTGGATTTGATGGTAGTCGATATTTTCTAAAGTCAAACCTTCATAAGTCAAGCCAAATTGCAATCCTTGAATAGTCGCTAATTCTTTTTGAGAAAGCGTTATTTGAACCAATTCTCCTCTTTTTACTAATTTATTTGGAGCATTGATAACTAGTGTATTTTTATTTCTATCTTCTGCATTCGTCAATCCATCTACTTTTACACTTGCATTCAAATCGCCAATCTTTACTGCCACATAATCTAAGGCATCTTGGCTATTTGCTAAGTTACTAATAACGATTGTTTCTGAAAGACTGGCAATGTCGCCACTGGCTGTTGCCGTCAATTCGCCTCCAGCAGGGAAGAATCTCCACGGAGTATTTCCAACGAATTCTGTATCAATTCCCAAAATGATTTTTCGCATTAGCACCAAATCAAAGGCAGTAACACTTCCAGAGTTATTGACATCTGCTGCAATCAATTGATAAGGAGATTCGAAAGAAGTAATACCTAAAATATGCTTAGAAACCATGATGATATCGAAGACCGTCATGCCGTTAGCAGGGTCACCTTCCTTAGCAAAAGAAATCACATAACCGATACCTTTTGGTAAGTTCATTTCGAAAATACCGTTGTCGTCAGTAGTTATTTTTTGTTCGTACAGTACCGTTCCTTTAGCAGTTAATTCAACGCCAGCAACTGGAATATTATTTAAACTCACAATTCCACCAGCTACCATTGCAACGTTGGTAAGGTCTAAGGATCCACTACCACAAGCACCACTACCATCTTGCACGAAAACGCTACCTGTACAGTAATCCCAGTTTCCAGCTTCATCGATCACATATAATTCAACCGCTTGGCTGCCTAGTTGGTCACAAGTTAATTCTACACTTTTTGGTAAAGCTAGAGCAACGTCTCCGCTATCTCCATTTTGTGGTCTTTGGACCGCATCGCCCAAAACAGGGTGATAGATTCTTAGTTCTAATTGATCTTCTGCAGTACAGTTATCGGTAGATTTTTGATTAAGATCAGTAGCCCAAACCAATGCTTTTCCATTATTATCAACAGTAGTTGCTACACCATCTAAGCAGAAAGGTGAAGGTTTTTTACAGTCTCTAAAAGTATAAGTTGCTGATTGAGAAGCAGTATTGCCACAGTTATCACTTGCCGTCCATTTGACTTCATAAGTCTTAGGAGTAACAGTTGCGGTGAATGAAGTAGTTGTACCGTTTTGTACCACCGTTCCATTATCTAATAATTCATAACTATAGGTTAAACCTTCTGTCCCCAAACAATCATCGGCACTCATAGAAAATGTCTTTTGAGCAGAACAAGTCGCATCGGATAAACATTCATCCGTTGAGTTAATCGTAATGACGGGCGCATCTGCATCACTAACTTTTAGAATTTGGATGTATTCAAAAAGTCCCACATTAGCCAAATCTTCATTCGCAAGGGTAATGCCTTGGCTAGTACCGCGATCATCTTCTGTTCTAGAAATTTGTACCGCAGCTTGTCCAGCGGAATAATAACACCAATTAGTAACAGAATAGGTTCTTTCTATTAAGTAACAACCATCGCTAATGCCGTCAAATCGTTTGTCAGAATGTGTCCAAGCGATCACACTACAACCGTTTGCATCCAAGTCGATAGCAGGTTGAGGGAAATCGTCTCCACAATTACCTGCCCAATCGGCAGCGAAAGTAACACTGAAATCTTCTGTGAAAGTCAAAGTAATATTCTGAGTTTTCCAAGAAGATTGGTTATCGACATTATCCGTAGATCTGTATCGTCTTCTAATTTTGGTTTCACCACAATTTGATTGAACGACTTGATATTGTTGTTCCACAAAAGCAGAACCACAAGACTGAGGATCTGAACAATTAGGGCTACCAAATTCGCTATTGTAAGTATTTTCTAAACTTCCAGTTAATGGTTGCCATTCTGCGTCATCGAAAGACTTATTATCATTAGCGTCAGTTGATGCTCCAAATTGGTCATTGTGATAGTCTTCACAAGCGATCATTTGGTCGTTTAAGGGTTGACATTCAGGTACGCTTGCATCTTTGGCGGTAATGGTCGTCCAACAAGTATTTTCTCCACCACTACCATCGACGACTCTTAAATAAATTTTATTACTAGCATTAATTTCTTCACAAGTCAAGCTGACTGTTTGGCCCCAGTCACCACCTTCTTTTCTAATGTCTTGGTTAATTTTTCCACAATTATCCGTTGTGTTGACCGCCACATCTTCTACTCGTAGAGTTACTAAATTATTAACAAAAGAAACATTTAACTCATCTACACAAACTGCTTGAGGTGCATTGCTATCGACTACATCAAAATATACTTTACAAGTATCAGATCGATTTCCTGTTTCATCTATACCAACGTAAGCAGCATAATAGCTACCAATTGGAATGCCTGTAACGTTATTAATTTTGGAGGAGTCAGATAAGTCTAAAGCGTATTCAAATTCAACGTTCACCGTTCCACCACAATCATCAGAAGCAGTTGGAGCAGGAATATTCAACGTAGCGGTACAATTATTAAAACCAGTAGTAATCGTATTTGGATTATTTTCAGAACCTCGCTGATTTCCAGATGGGCAATTGATGGCAGGTCTACCTGTGTCTCTTATTTCAATCAATTGAGATTCTAGAGTAACGGGTCCTGCTTGATTACACCAATCTTTGATTTGCCAAGTTCTAAATATTTTTATGGTCTTACTATTTCCAGCTTCTACTCTTTGGTCGGTATAGAGGGGAATGAAATTACAGGTATTATCAATAATCGGTAAATCTCCGATGTTGTCTCCATCGGTATCCAAAACTGGATAACCTGCTATTTCTGGCCCATATCCAGAACCACAAGTCAAAACGGTATCTCTAGGTCGGAAAAAAGTAGTTGGACGAATGATGCTAACATTAAAAGTTTCCGTACTTGAATTTCCACAAAAATCAACTGCAGTAACGGTGACAGGAACAGATAAATTACCTGTACAGAAATTAGTAGGGAAGTTGCCAATAGAAACTGTAGTATCTTTCACCGCACAGTTATCTGATACATTGATGGTTAATGCTTTTTTCAATTCTGCGTCCGACAAGTCGCCACAAGTGGTTAAAGTCTGAGCAGAAACCGAGATGAATGGAGCAGTGTTGTCCACAAACTTAACTCGGCCAGTGCAACTTTTACTAACACTGTTACCATTTCCACAACCAGAGAAACTTACTGTTCGAGTTACTTCGATTGCGTATTCTCGACCACAATCAAAATTTTCAGAAGGAATATCTAAGCCGCCATTATTTAAAGTAGAAAAACTAGACCCATCAACTGTTGCTGATAAAGTTCCTTTATTGCCTAAATTGACAGATAATCTATAAGTCGTTCCTGCACCAACACAAGGGCTTTCAAGAATATCATCTACCCGAACTCTGGCAGAACAGCCAAAGCCAATAGTGGAGGTTACATTATTATTACAAGCAAGCGTTGGTTGATCTCCCACCACAAAGTAAGTACATCGCTTAGATTGATCCGCTAAAGAAGTAGCAGTGATTTGGTAAGAGCCCAAAGGAATAGTATAAGTCCCATAAACACCTCCATCAGCAATCACATTGCCACTAGGAATGGAGCTACAAGAAGAACTTAGAGAAACCATTGCGAACGAACTTCCTCCACAAGAAGTAAAGGTGGGTTTCATCACGGTTACAGTGACCATACCATCTGCACTATTACATTCATCGACTACGGTTATATTGGAAGGACATTGGACCGTTACGCCACTACTTTCACAGGTGATAGATGCTTGCCAGCCAGAACCTTTGACATTATCTCCATTGGTTTCAAAGATAAAGGAAAGGCAACCTGTAGGATTGACTGAGGGATCACAATTGGCTGCGACCCAACCACCAAACCCTCTAGAGGCACCAGTACCAGATGCACTACTAATCAATGGGCTAGCATCTTCTAGAAAGTTTCCATCATAAGCGGATAGAAAATCTCCACTTGCTACATCAAAAGTAGAAAAGGTAACTTTGACCTGTCGACCTGCCGAATTGGGGCAAATAACGACAGAATCTTTTCGAGCCATTTCATCAAAATATAAACCCGAGCTTACATTATCATCCGTGAAGGAGGTGGAACTCGAACAAGAGATAGTTCTTACATCAACGGTTGCCGTATCTAAAGTGATTTGGGCAGAGACGTTGCTCGAAAACAGGCAAAATAGCAGGAATAATACAAAAGGGATAGCTGACCTAAGCGTAAGTTCTTTTTTCATGGGTGTTATAAATTGTGAGACTAGTCTTGTTGTCAGAAGACTAAAATTTCTTTTGGTTACTTATATATCAGCAACTGCAAAGGTGTTGCCAAAAGTTAAGATGTTATATGGTAAATAGGTATAACTTAATTAGGGAAGAGATAAATGTCCGTATTGATAATAGACTTGTCATCTAAATGAGAATTTGATAGCAAGTCTAATATTCGTATAAAATCAAAGTTATTTTAAATATTGGTTTAAGGCAAGAAAATGAAGGCTTTTTAGTGGTAGTCGTCGCTAATTTAACATTGGAAATAGATAGAATCAAAAAGTGGCTAACTGAACAAGGTCAGATAGCCACTTTTGAATGTATTTTTTTTTGATAAAAATCGAATCAATTAGTTTCAGCAATCACGGTTCGATTTCCTTTTACTTTCTGATTTAATTTGACATTAATTTTCGCATCTAGAGGTAAAAACAAATCTACTCTAGAGCCGAATTTGATAAAACCCATTTCATCACCTTGTTGCACTTCTTCTCCTACGTTTAAGTAGTTGACAATTCGCTTAGCGACAGCCCCTGCAATTTGTCGTAATAAAATTTCCGTATCTCCATTACCGATAACGACGGTTGTTCTTTCGTTTTCAGTAGAAGATTTGGGATGCCATGCGACTAAATACTTTCCTGGATGATAACGGAAATAATTGACCGTTCCACCAATTGGGTTTCGGTTAACGTGTACATTAGTAGGAGACATGAAAATAGAAACTTGAATTCGTTTGTCTTCAAAGTATTCATCTTCATTTACTTCTTCAATCGTGACAATTTTACCATCCGCAGGTGCATAGACCAAGTTGTCATCAGGCATCATGATTTCTCTCCAAGGAGAACGGAAAAATTGTAGGACTAATAAAAACAAAATACCAGTGACAATGTAGGAAAGGGTTAACCAGCCAGGAATCAACCAAAACACAATTGCATTAATAATCGCTAAGGCGATAACAACTACGACGAGAATTTTATATCCTTCTTTGTGTATTTTCATAAAAGTAGTTAGGACTTAGATTTAGCTAGACTTGGTTTGTGAGTCATTTGTCCTGACGAATTTAATATCTAAGAGATCGTCAGTATGTAATATTAGATAAACATAATTTGCGACATTCAGTTTTTCTTTGGAACAAAAATATTAAAAAAAATTGGTCTTCATGGGCTATTATGATGAATAGCATTGTAAAATAGACAAAAAAAAGACCGTTTTGAAGACATCTAGTTTTTGTAACAACAAGTAGTTGAGATAAAACCTTTTTGTTTTAGAGTAATATGATCCGCTAAGTTGTTAGAAATGAATTATTTAGATAGCAAGTCTAATGCTAATTAGGTTAAGTTAAGTAGTTTTTGCAAACAAATTGATGGATGCTTTTTCTTTTTTTAGAATAATTACCTTTGCGCTAATTTTTGACCAATATCGGTAAAATAATATTTAAGTGTCTATGAAGTTTATACATAAAACCATCGCCACAGGATTTGGTGCTGGATATGCTCCAGTCGCACCTGGGACCGCAGGGGCTTTATTAGCCTGTATATTATTATGGTTTTACATTCAATATGTCGGGATTGTTGATAACCTAAGTTTTCAAATAGGGTTTATAATTTTAATCCTAATAACGACTTTATTAGGTGTTTGGGCAACCTACCATCTGCAAGCAGAGTGGGGCGAAGATCCATCCAAAGTGGTAGTCGATGAAATGATAGGTGTCTGGATCAATCTACTATTTGTCCCTTTGACTTGGCAGAATATATTGATAGGCTTCGTTCTCTTTAGATTTTTTGACATCGCTAAACCATTAGGCATTAGAAAAATGGAGGCGTTCGAAAATGGTTGGGGCGTGATGCTAGATGACGTTTTGGCGGGGATTTACGGGAACATTGTTTTGCAAGTAATAGTATATGCTGGCATAGGGTTCGGAGCATAGCATAAAGGGTAATCTGTACTAATATTCATCGTAAAAAATAAATTTATCAAAACACCAACCTTTCATAAAAAAGAGTTCGCCAAAGCACAAGTTGCCGCCTTTCTAGGTACAGCGGTAGATTATGTCTTTTTTATTCTATTAACTGCTATATCAGGAATTTGGTACGTATATGCAAATATCGTAGGTGCAACGATGGGCGCAATTACCAATTTCTTATTAGGCAGATATTGGGCTTTTGACTCGTCAGAAGATGACATAAAATACCAAGCAGGCAGGTATGGCATTGTTTCAGCAGGAAGTTTATGTTTAAATACCGCAGGCCTATACTTATTAACAGAATTTACCTCATTAGAAAGCCTACCAGCAAAAGTTATAGTCGGCATCCTAGTCGCAGTAACCTACAATTATTTAATGCAAAAGTATTTTGTCTTTAGAAAGTAAGGATACTAAAAACTGTGTAAAAAATTGATTCTTTGGTACTGTTGCGAGTTGCATACGTTAACTTCACAACCCGCAACTCGCAACCCGCAACTCGCAACTCGCACAAAACGTTTAAATAAATGAGTACAATAGTTTTTCACCAGACTTATAGAGGTAAATAGTTCTATCTCTTAAATTTCATGCAATCATTTTGAATAAAAAAAACACATGGAACTGAAGTTCAAAAACTAGATGTTGACATTTTTACCACAGTAGTCACATAGTAAAAACACAACTTGTCCCTGATTCCTATCGGGATAGAGCACAATAGTTTTCATAACTAGATGTTGACCGAGCAGTAGAGGTTCTTTTTTGTTTGGGTAAGATTTATGAGAAGAAAATGAGGGGAATGCTTCGAATTCTATTATTGGTTGGTATCTTTGTGGGAAAATTTAGATTATTTCAATAAAAAATTAAGGTTTTCCACATGAAGAAACCATTAATTATAGGAATCACAGGCGGTAGTGGTTCAGGTAAAACGACGTTTATTACGGAGTTGAAAAAGGCATTTTCCAAAAAGGAATTATGTGTGATTTCACAGGATGATTACTATCGACCGATTCATAAACAACCAATTGACAGTAAGGGAGTTGAAGATTTTGATCAGCCAAAATCTATTGATAAAAACGCATTTGTAAATGATGTTAAAAGGTTGATAAAAGGCAAAAAAGTAAAACGGGAGGAATACACCTTTAATAATAAGCATGTCAAACCTAAATTACTTGTTTTTCGGCCTGCACCAGTTATTATAGTAGAAGGTATTTTTGTTTTGCACTTCAAAAAGATGCAGCCATTATTGGATTTGAAAATCTTCTTAGATGCCAAAGAAAATTTAAAAGTCATCCGACGAATCAAAAGGGATAAAGTAGAACGCAATTATCCATTGGACGACGTACTCTATCGCTATGAACATCACGTAATGCCGACTTTCGAAAAATATATTTTGCCTTACAGAGATGAGGCAGATTTAGTAGTCAATAATAATGCAGAAATGAGTGGTGGGCTGAAGGTAGTGAAAGGCTTTATTAGTAATTATTTGACCTAATTGAGCATCAAAATCCTTGGAGGTTTTCAAAACCTCCAAGGATAAATAGTTCGAATTTACGCCATAACAGGCGCCTTATATTCCCCAAACAATTCAATCATTTTCGCATTCCGATATTCAAAAATTTCATTCAACTTTCCTTTAATTAAGAGTGGGTGCATAAAATTGCCAAAGGGAGCCAAAGGCAATTTATAATCTACAATATCTGTCATCTCGACTCCTCCTTCGATTTCCTTAAAAAAATGTTGATGGTGCCAAATAGCATAAGGTCCCACTCGCTGCTCATCAATAAAAAAGTGAGGCTCATTCACTTGAGTAATCTCCGTCACCCAAGTCATCGGAATACCAAATAATGGTTTGACAGTATATTTTATAAACATACCGGGATACATCTTTTCTGGCAATTCTGACTTGATCTCAAAACCCAATTCATCGGGCGTAATCGTTGCCAAATTTTTAGGCGAAGAGAAAAAATCCCATGCTTTTTCTATAGAAATCGGTAATCGCTGTGTGCGCTTTAAGTTGTACATAAAAGTTATCTTTTTATTCAATAGTAAAACAGGAAAGCTGTAGAAAGGTTGTGTGGTTAAGTCAAAAGTCATTGAGTCGCACTGTCAACATCTAAATTAGTTGGAAAAAATCAACGAATTCTTCCTATTTTTACCCAAATCATATCAGCATTCAATGACAACTACTCAACTAAATACCATCCAAGTTTTTGAGCACCAAACCATCCGAGTTGGCGAAAAAATCAATGGGGGAGTAGTAGACGAACAAACCTTCAAAGCATTAGCCCTTTATCAAGAAAGACAAACTACAAAATACTTTTCCTTGGTTTACAACGGTGTGAAATTCAGTCATTATGTAGGAGTGATTCAAGTAGGCAAGTTAACGATAGAAATACTTCCTAAGGCAGATAAAGTGAATCCGAGTGACCCTGCTAAGTGGCAAATGGTTTTATTAGAAATGTTAGCGCAATGTGGGCTAATTAAAGTAGAACACGCAGGGTTAGGAAATGTACAATTACAAGCGAATAATATTACAGATTTATATTTTGGTAGGTTTCTGTATAACCTCAAAGAGTTGATAATTAGCGGATTACCTAAAAAATATTTAACAGAAGAAAGTAATCAAACAACATTAAAAGGTCGTCTAAATTTACCAAAACATTTGCGAAAAAACGGGCATCGGCCAGAACGTTTTTACACCAGACATAGCACTTTTGATTACGATCATTTATTCAACCGAGTATTAGGGGAAAGTTTAAAAGTATTGGCTAAAATTCACTTAAAACCTTATTTAAAAATTTTATTAAATGAAAATTTAGCACTGTTTCCTAAGCTCTCAGCTTATCAAGTAAAGGAGCAAGATTTTACCCAATTATTTCAAACAAAAAAATACCAACCTTATTACGATTTATTAGAATTGAGTCGCTTGATTCTCTTCAATTTTAGTCCAGATATCCGCAGCGGAAGGCATCATTTATTTGCCTTACTTTTTGATATGAATAGATTATTTGAGGAATACGTTTTTCATCAATTAAAACGCTTATCGAATGATCGAGTTAAAGTACAACGCCAAACAGCTAAACCGTTTTGGCAACGCCGAATGATCCGTCCTGATTTGTTACTAACAATTGATGGTCAGCGATTTGTGTTAGATACAAAATGGAAGGTTTTACAAAGCAATTCGCCATCTATGGAAGACCTCAAACAGCTTTATATTTATTGTGAATATTTCTCAGCAGAACGAGGAGTGCTACTATATCCACAAGTTTATGGAGTGAAAAATACGGAGGTGTTACCATTTCATACCGAGCAAGCAGCCGAGCAAACTAAAAAAGGGCAAGTCCTATTTTTGAATATTTTAAGGGAAAACGGACAGTTGAATAAAAGGCTAGGGGAGGAGTTGCTAAAAATAGTAGGTTAAATTTTGTGTGATTTATTTTTAACTACCGTTAAATAAAACTACATTTGTTGCCAAGAACAATTTCTTAACGATAAAATAGAACGTATTTAGTGCCCATTTATAAGACATCAAGAGAAGAGATATTGCATAAAGCATCGATGGTTTTTCGAGAGCGAGGTTATTATCATACTACTATCAAAGATTTGGCGGAGGCTTGCGATATAAAAAAGCCACACTTGTACTATTATTTCAAGAGTGGAAAGGAAGAAATGATGATGGAGGTCTTAAAATATATGGATGGGTTGATGGAAGAATATGTGTGTAAATTGGCCTACGATGAAAAGCATTCGCCCAAAAATCGTTTGAAAAAGATGCTAAATCGGATGAATCGGTTTTATCTGAATGGTCCCGGAGGATGCATTTTTGCCAATACGCTCTTAGAAACAGCCAATTCCAATGATAATTTTAAAGGACTTATTAAAATGACTTTTGATAAATGGGCGGCCGCTATAAAATTTATCTTGCAGGCAAAATACGAAGAGGAGGAAGCAGAAAAATTAGCCTATTCTGTCATTCAAGATATGGAAGGTGGTCTAATGATGTACCAATTATACCATAAAAAAGAATTTATGGACCTAGCAGAAGAGCGGTCGATAGCCTTACTTGATTAAGAGTTGGTGACTTTCTAGCTATCGGTGGATAGTACCTTTGAGCATACATTATATAGTAACCATTAAAAATAGCCTATGCCAAAAGTTGAACAAGTAACTGCCTTTATCAAAGCAGTGGAGGAAGAACCACACGATCAAGTCATCAAGCGATTTTATGCGGAAGACGGCTTTATCAAAGAAAATCAAGCTCCTCCAAAAGGGAAGAAGCAGCAATTAGTGGCAATGGAGCAAATGGTTTTTGCCAATGCAACGTCTATTATTTCTAAGTGCATATTACCTTTTTTTATTAATGAAGATAAGGTAGTGATAAGGTGGAAATTTAGGTTCAACTGGAAAAACGGAACCTACAGCGAGATAGAAGAAATGGCGTATCAAACTTGGGAAGGAGAAAAAATTAAATCAGAACATTTCTTTTTCGA
>CALDTJ010000505.1 GCA_937924145.1 uncultured Saprospiraceae bacterium | reverse complement strand
AATTTGTTGAATAGTCCTTCTATTGAAGAAATTTTTAGAGGAAAATAGCATGAAGAAGTGTAAACTTCTGAACCGCCAAAGCGGATGGGATGCTAAGATATTTTCAGATGGTTATAATTTAAAGGGTAACAAGTCTATTATACAAAATAAATAGAAAATATCTCAATCCGTGTGGAAACTAAATCTGTGTGGATATTGTATCAAGCGATACATTTTCCACACGGATTTAAATTTCCACACGGATTTTTGACAACAATAATCAATAATCAATTTCCCATTTGGCTGGACTTTACTTACATATTCCGTTTTGCAAACAAGCATGTCATTATTGCAATTTCCATTTTTCGACTTCTTTGAAACAGAAAGATGGAATGGTAGACGCCATTCTTCAAGAATTGGAATTGCAAAAAGATTACCTCAAAGGACAGACACTTAGTAGCATCTATTTTGGTGGGGGTACGCCTTCTTTATTATCCAAAACAGATCTAGATCGAATTTTTGAAAAAATAAAAATAGTACATAAAGTAGCCCCTGAAGCAGAAATCACTCTAGAGGCAAACCCCGATGATTTGACCGTCGAAAAACTGACGGAACTAAAAGCTACACCGATCAATCGGTTAAGCATTGGTATTCAATCTTTCTTTGAAAAAGATCTGACTTTTATGAATCGGGCGCATAATGCCAAAGAGGCACAACAATGCATCGAAAATGCTCAGAAAATAGGTTTTAATAATTTAACGATTGATTTAATTTATGGCTCACCAACTACTTCTAATGAAGAATGGAAGCAAAATATAGCGACTGCTTTAAGTTTTGATATTCCCCATATTTCTTGCTACTGTTTGACGGTTGAACCTAATACTGCCTTGGATCATTTTGTAAAAAAAGGAAAAGCCGAACCCGTCGATGAAGAACAAGCTGCACAGCAATTCGAAATCTTGATGACGACCTTAAAATCAGCTGGTTATGAACACTATGAAATTTCTAATTTTGCCAAACCAGACTGGCACGCTCGGCATAATTCTAACTATTGGTTAGGCACACATTATTTAGGAATTGGCCCTTCGGCACATTCTTTCAATGGTATCAGTCGCCAGTGGAATGTTGCTCATAATACTCAATACATCAAAAAAATGACCAACGGGCAAACTGCTTTTGAAGTAGAATTATTAACCAAAGAACAACAGTACAACGAATATATCTTGACTGCTTTGCGCACAAAATGGGGCTGTGATTTTGCTAAAATTGAAAATTGGGGCGAAGATTTAGTCCAACATTTTCAAAAAACAAGTACCCCTTACTTAGCTAAAAAATTAATTCAACAAAAAAATAATATTTTTACCCTGACGGATCAGGGAAAACTATTGGCAGATCGGATTGCTATGGATTTGTTTGTCTAATCGGTAGCAAAGGATTTATCCTGTCCAGTTTAGCGGTCTTTAGGCCGCTGTTTTATTATTTCAGAATTGATTTGAACAAAAAATAAAGGTCTAAAGACCTTGTAACCAGACAGGATAAATCCTGTGCTACCAGACAATGAATTATAAATTACCTAAAATAGACATTGACCAGGCGGCTATTCGCGCCTTTTTTAAAACCGATCGGGGTATTTTCTTGATTAGTATGGGGATTGCTATGCTATTTTGGGTATTGGTGAAATTATCGAAGAAATATACAGCAAAGCGAGAAGTGACTATTACTTATAATATTCCAGATGATATGTCGTATGTTACTATTCCTCCCGAAAAAATAATGATTTCCTTGGAAGGTCGAGGCTGGGATTTGATGTATGATTATTTTGGTGACCCAAATAGAACCATTAAATTTAGTTTGGCAAATACACCTTTACAGAATATTACCAATGCGCAGCTAAAGGGTAAAATGATAGAAAATACGAAATCTGGTAATATTATAGTAAAAGAATTAAGTACCGATTATATTTCCATTCAATTAGGGAAAAGTTCGACGAATAAAGTACCTGTCATTTTGGATAGAGCAATTAGTTTTGCACCTGAACACCAATTACAAGGTGACATTACAATAGAACCTGATAGTGTTACTTTAAGTGGTCCAATTTCCTTGATTGAAGCGTATGATAGCTGGCCTACAACTTTACTTTCTTTGCAAGATTTGAATAGTACCGTACAACGGCCATTGGCTTTGCAACCAGTCAATAAACCACAAATTACGCTCTCAGATAAAATGGTCCAGATAGAAGTGCCCGTTGAGCAATTTACAGAAAAATCACTTTTTTTACCAATTGTCGTGAAGAATGGTCCAGATAGTTTGAAGGTTTTTCCACCTAGAGTTAAAACAAGTTTTGTGGTTGGTTTGAGTCGATATGATACCATTAATGAAAAAGATTTTCAATTAGAAGTTGACCTCAAAGGAGTACCTATCAATCAAGCAAATAGTACTGCCCCAATTTTAGTAACTAAGCGACCCGCGGAGGTCAAAAACATACAATTTTCTCCTAAAGCGGTAAGTTTCTTATTCGTTGAGAAAAAGGAGTGATTTTGGAGGGTATTAGAAGTTATGTGAAGTTATTAAAGGTTATTATTAGCATAACTTAACTATTGATGACCACTAACGATAAAAATGTATAGCCTATCTTCCCTTCCCATAATCATTGCCAATAACTTCTTATAACCTCCAATAACGCTTAATAATTTCTAATAACCTTTCTAATATGCCCAAGAAATTAAAGTTCGAAACCCTAGCTATCCAAAGTACTCAAAAGCCTAATAAGACGACTGGCGCAGTTGCTACTCCCATTAATTTATCCACTACTTTCGAACGAGAAACGGACGGTTCTTATACCAGCGGCTATGTCTACTCTAGAGCAGAAAACCCGAATCGGCAGTTATTAGAAGATAGTTTGGCTTTATTGGAAAAAGGAGCAGTAGGTTTAGCCTTTTCGTCGGGTATGGCAGCAATCACCGCCTTATTCAATGCAATCAAAACTAAACGGCATATCCTTTTACCAGATGATGTATATTATGCGACGAAGGTCATGGCAGAAGAATTATTCGGAAAGAAAGGGATTCAAGTGAGTACGGTAGTGATGTCTGATTTGAAAGCAGTCAAAAAAGCAATTCGAAAAAATACGGCATTGGTTTGGTTAGAAACGCCTTCTAATCCACAATTGAATATAAGTGATATTGCCAAAATCGCTAAAATGGCACATAAGGTAGGGGCGATTTGTGCGGTCGATAATACTTGGCCTAGTCCCGTTTTACAACGACCGATCGAGCATGGCGCAGATGTCGTCATGCATTCTACTTCTAAATATTTCGGCGGACATAGCGATGTTTTAGGAGGATGTTTGGTCTTGAAGAAAAAAGGAAAATTGGCGGCAACGCTGAAAAGTATTCAGACTTTAACGGGGGGCGTTCCATCACCGTTCGAATGTTGGTTGGTGACTAGAGGCATTAAGACGTTGCATGTTAGAGTAATGCAGCAAACTAAAAATGCGATGAAATTGGCAAAGTTTCTAGAAAAACACCCTAAGATTGAAAAGGTCAATTACCCTGGCTTGAAAAGTCACCCGCATTATAAAGTAGCTAAAAAACAGATGACCGAAGGTTTTGGAGCGATGCTCTCTGTGCAGGTAAAAGGAGATGACCAAAATGCTATGAAAATCACAGGGCGATTGGCATTATTCACCACTGCGACAAGTCTAGGCGGTGTGGAAAGTTTGGTAGAACATCGTAAATCTATTGAAGGACCAAACAGCCCTACACCTGATAATTTATTGCGGATCTCTGTTGGTTTAGAGCATATTGATGATTTGATTGCGGATTGGGAACAAGCGTTGCGATAGGCTAAAGCGTTTTAGATAGGTCATTTTTTGGAACTTTGACATATCTTTCATTTAAGGCCAGCCTGTACCGTTAACCGTGTTATCTTACTTAATTACCTCAGCTAATTTACACAAATGCACCAGAGCAGTCGTATTTGCTGCCGCCGTTCTTTTAATCATGTTCTTTCGATGTTTTTCTACCGTTGATCTAGATAAAAACAATTGGTCAGCTATTTCACTACTCGTTTTATGCTTTGCCAGTAGTTCTACGATTTCTATTTCTCTACTCGTTAATAAATCATCAAATCGTTGTTTTCCCTTTTGTTTTATATAGCAGGCCGTCTTACTCGGAGCAGTATGCCGCATCCAATAACCATCGCCTTTTACTAGGTGAGAAACATCTTTTACAAAAAAAATAGAGACATCTAAATCTTCTTTATCATCGACTACTAGAGCTTTTGTTTTAATAAATCCTCGCCGTAAGTTACCTTCGGCATCTCTAAACTTCATTCCACAGGTAAATCTTCTGCAAACTAATCGTTCTTCTTTTGGAATCGCATAGAAAAATTTCATCCCTTCCGTAAGTGCTCTGTAAGCATAGGAAAAATGCGACTTGTCCAATAATTGTAGCATATACATACTCTTCCACTTAAAAAGTATCTCTCTAGAGATTCCTATAATTTCTTCAATGTTATCACTGATGTATATTGGGCGATGTCGCTTGTGGTCAATTAAACCAATGATATCGTTCTCGTAAAACGACATCTCCCGAAATGATTGAATGAGACCATTTAGGTGTGTATAATTATTTCGCCCCTCAGGGAAAAAATTCTCAATGACTGGTAATAAACCTTTAAATTCTTGTTCTATGATCCAATCCTCTCTCATGAAAAAAAATATAAATTAATAATAGAACTGTTACAACTAAGCAATAGCTTTGTAAGCGAATAACCCAGAGCCTATTTAACTGATAATCAATTATTTATGACTCTCTTTAAGAAATAGATTTTTCGTTTAGTTGGATAGGCAGATAACTTATCTTGACAATATGCATATAAGGCATTGGTTATCAACAGAATAAAATCTATACATAGTTTAACACTAGCACAAGATAGGAAATTTTAAACTTCGAAAGTAGTAACCATAATGGGTATTTTGTTTTTTCACTTAGGTAAGTCTCTTGTTTTTTTGTGATATTGCGTACTTATTAAGTTATGTCTCTTATTGAAATTGTTACAAATGTAACCGCGCTCTCATTAATCTCAATAAATAAAAGACGCGACTTGGAATTTAAACACCACTCTTGTTTTCTATTAAACGAAGTGGTGTTTTTTTATGCTTCAAATCTCTTAACTCCACCACCATTTGGCAGACATTCTTTGACCAAATTTTAATAAATCGTCTAATTTTAACATCAATCCACGCAAGGGGCTATTCGCTAGTTGAATCCCTATCCTGTTCCACCATTTTCCATAATCCTTATTGTAGGGACATACTCGAATACAAATCGCACAATCTGTATTCATCCCTACCCAAAACTTAAAGCACTTTTCGGCATTGACGGTCCATTTTTTAATAAAAGAATGACTCGAAAAATTAGGTGGCGTAGCTTTTGGTTCGCCTTTGTCAATTGCTTTTACAGGACAGGCATCCGAGCATTTTCGACAAGTCTCACAAAATGATTTGACCCCAAATTCTATTGGTTGATCGACATTTAAAGGTAGATCGGTGAATACTTTCGCAATCCGAATATTCGGACCATACTTTGGCGTGATTAATAAACCATTTCGACCATATTCTCCTAATCCAGCTTGGATTGCCATAGGAATGCTTTGCGCCGTATCGTTCAGAGAGGCAATGGCCTCATAACCTAAATTGGTGATAAACTGAGCCAAGGCAGTCGCTACATTTAGACTCGACGCATACCCTAATCCTGTAGTCGTCCCACCCAATGCGGAAGGAATCGTTTTACTCAATTCATAATCCATTGGTAAAATCAATAAAATTACGTGGCTAATATTTTCAGGTAAATCTAAGGCTTGGGGTTGCTGTGTTTTTCGACTAAAATTGTGAGAATATATCCATCGTTCATCCAATTCACAGATACCAACCATGCCTGCACCAAACATCTCCGCTGCTTTTTTTATTCGATGAGTTGTTTCTTCTAAAGAAGGTAATGCTGCTTTGGTCGGAGGTCCAGCCGTATGGGTTGTATAATAATCCGTAAAGCCCTCTACCCTACCCGTTTCTGGAAAGGTCATTTCGCCTATGACATCCGTTAAATGCCAACTTGCATTGCGCAAGGCATAATCCCAATGGTCAAACCCTTTCGATTTTTTGGGTTTATAATTGGTTATATCATAGCTGACGTAAAAGTTTTTGGGATTTACTTTATCATCCCACATCGAACGGTTGAAGATGTCGTTCTTTTGATTGAATCGTTTAAATTCGGGTTGGATGCCAAATAATTGATTGAGGTAAGTCTTGGCAGGTGTTGTTATTTTTTTGATCTTGAACATAGACATAAAGATAGAGTAGGAAAATGAAAATTCTAAAAGTATAGTCGTTTCTTTCTTATTACTTATCCAATCACTGTACGAAATTGTCCGTTGAAGAAAGATAAAAGGCAAAACAACTTAATAATGGTAGATAGAAGTGCCTTTGTTATAAATATTCATTAACTTTAATGTATTAAATTAATCAGGTTTCTTGTAAATTCTATATAAAATGAAAAAAATTATTCTCTTCCTATTAGTTGGTAGTTTCTGTATCGCTTGCCATCCAAATATCAGTCGATCAACTATGGCAAAAAATAAGGAACCGCTAAATAAAGGTAGCAAAGAAATGATCTTAGCTACTAATGAAGTCAATACTTTAAATCCTCTAGAATCTTATTTATTGCGCACCCCTGGTGTGGTCTTAGTCAACAAAGGTGGAGCTACGAAGGCGCAAGTTAGAGGGGTCAGCTCTTTTAATGCTGAAACTGAACCCCTGTTTATTGTGAATGGTACAGCTGTTGGGACTAGTTATATCAATGCCGCTGCTTTAGTCGCCAGTATGGAAATCTTGTCTGTTAGAGTATTAAAAGGTCCAGATGCCTCTTTATATGGTGTGCGTGGAGGTAATGGTGTGGTGATTGTGAAGGCGAGGTAGTTTATGCTTTTTTCAATTAATAGTCTTAGATAAAAATAAGCTCATTTCATCTTGAAGTGGGCTTTTTTTTGCATTTAGCTCCTACTTTTTAGTCAAAAAATCAATCAAATTATCAGACAAAAATTAATAAAATATCAAAAAAATCAATTTATAAAACGCTATTCAAAAAAAGTTTAAAAAAAATTTCAGCTCTTAAAATGTCATAATTTTGTCATATTGCTATTTTTATTTATACCATTTTGAGCAAATATTATTGGAAACAAGTTATTAGAGACATTAAAACTATCCATAATTAATATTGATTTATAACTATTTAGATATGATTAATTTTGGAAAGACCAAAAGCAGGAACGAATTAAGTATTGTTAGGGTTAATATGTCCAAATCTAACAAATACCTTTTTATTTATATGATAAAAATTTAATTATAAAGTAGGCTATTTGACTTATAATTTGAAAGGGCTTACCTTTGAGGTCCCATATTTAATGAAAGTACCTATCGCAACAACTAAGAGAATTTCCTAAACGGACGAAAGAAAAATTTTTACAAATTTCCCAAATTAAAAAAAGAGGAAAAGAATACTTAAATAATTTTTGAAATTAAAAAGAGTTATTGATGAATGGAGCTATTATATCCCAAGCTTTATTTTTCATTGATTGACTATTCTTAATTTACCAAAATTTGTTGAGTCTTGTTACGTGTAAAAAATGCATTTAATAAGTCATTTGTATTGTTTTCCAAAACAAATTAATCCAACTTAAGCAATTGGTTTTTAATGCTTTATCAAAAATATTTACGCTGGTAGTCCAGCAGAATCAATCCCACATTCGATTCTAAATATTTAGATAGAAAATTATTGACTCATTTTTTAAGTTAGTTTTTGAACATTTTTCCGTGAACTAAGTATCCAAAATTATTGACATGAATAAGGTTAAAGTATTGCTCCTATTGAGTATAGGGGTCTTGTTGTCTATGAACACATTGACAGCAAACACAACAGATGGTTTCACTTACAATTACGAAACCGAAAAGGCGTTCTACGCTACTTACTCCGAAGAAGAAATCAAGACTAATGTGATCAATAGCAATCACATACTTGCCAAAAATTACGACGCATCCGTCCAATATTTCGTTAAAGACAATTTATACTACGGTCGAAAAGGTTTTTCTAAGACCATCGGAAGAACAATGATGTACTTTCCAGTGATCGAACAATACCTTAGAATGTACAACTTACCTGATGATTTAAAGCACATGGTAATTGTAGAATCTCACGCTAACCCACATGCTACTTCTCACTGTGGTGCAAAGGGCTTATGGCAAATGATGCCTGAGACAGCAAGAAGATTCGGCCTAGTCGTTAATGCAAATCAAGACGACCGTAAAGATCCTAGAAAAGCTACGGAGGCTGCTTTACGATACATGACGTTCTTATATAATTCATTAAACAAAGATTGGACTTTGGCTATCGCTGCCTACAACTGTGGTGAAGGTAGAGTAAGAAAAGCTGTTCGTCAGGCGAATAGCTGGGACTATAGTAAATTAAAGCAGTTCTTGCCAAACCAAACACAAAAGTATATTCCTGCGATTATGGCAGCTGGTTATTCTGTAGAAAACTACGCAAAATATGGTGTTCGTCCAGCAAATACACCTTACGCTTTGCGATTTACGAATACAGTAAAAGTATTTGATAAATTGTCTTTTGCAGAAATTTCAAATATCACGAATACGCCAATTACTACGGTACAAAAATTAAATCCATCTTACACACATGGATTTGTACCTAGCAATAAAAAAGGAAACTACGTGGTATTACCTTCTATTAACAGCAATCAATTGAGCAGTCATTTAAAAAGATCTAATCGCTATTCAGTAAATATGCGATTCTAAATTGGGACTAGAGTAAACAAAATTTATCAAACACAAACTTTTAGATAATGCTAGAACTAATGATCTTCCTAACCATCCTATATCTTTTGAACGTTTTAAAAACTCAGGCAACTGAGGCGATTTAAGTATATATTACATAACTAGAGATTGGAATTTGGTATTAAAAATTCTATGGTTAAAAAGGATAAAAGCAAATCACAAAAGGCACAACGGAATTAACAAATCTCGAAGAAATTGACAAGGAGGCGGGTTATTATTCAAAAAACTAACTCGCCCCTTCATTTTGTTTTATCCAAAATCTTTTAACCAAAATCCAAGACGGCAGCCGTCTTTACCAAACTTTTTTTAATCTCATGTACGATTAAGGGTAACTCGATTCAGTTTGAGTTACCCTTCTTTTTTACAGGATGAACGACCGATCCCGAAGGGTGAATCTCCAGTATGAGCAAACGAAGTTTGTGACCCGCAAAGCGGATGGGACGCCAAGGGAGAGACCCGCAAAGCGGATGGGAGAGCAGGATTTATTAGGTCGTACTTTTTAGATATTCAATACGGGTCGTGTTCCTAGATTTGCTCACTAGATAGGATTGGATCACGGATTAAACGGATTTTTATGGGTCGTGCTTTTTTCACATTCAATGTAGGTCGTGTTCCTAGACTTGCTTATTAGGTAGGATTTTAACGCGGATTGAGCGGATTAGACGGGTTTAAACGGATTTCTTTGCAGGTCATACTTTTTTCACATTCAAAGCAGGTCTTACTTTTTTCACATTCAAAGCAGGTCATACTTGTTAATGCCTAATTAAGTCGCAGAACACGATCTATGTAAATCCTATATAATCTTGTCATCCTGTAATTTGTTTTGTAAATCTTTCAGCTTGTACTATCTTACCCTTTTTAAGTAAAAATCTTATCAGCCTTTAAACGCTTACTTACATGGAATCTACCGTATTATTCGAAAAGCAGTAATGCTCACACCTAGATTCGCGGGAAAAACCTGTCAACATCTAGCAGTCAATGTCTCGATCCGAGGACCTTCAAAACCCGCACGCCTGCGCATGCGGGCGGGTCCGAGGTAAAAAATGTCAACATCTAATTATCAACATCTAGATCCGTAAATTTATCTATCCGTGGGGAAAACGTCAACGTCTAGATAAAAAATCAGCAATCAAAAATAATGAAAGACCAAAAATACACCCTACCAATCACCGATTTGTTATTAGGTATGGCCGCTAAAACACCCCAATTGGCCGTCGTCAAAGCAAGTGTCAATGAATTGCTAGAACTAAAGGATAGCGATCCGATCTCCATTGGCCATATCCTAGAAAAAAACGCCATTGAATTCAGAGATAAAACGGCTATTCTCTACGAAGATTTGAGGTACACTTATTTTGAGTTCAATGCTTTAGTCAATCAATATGCGCATGTTTTTTGGGATCATGGCGTTCGGAAAGGAACCGTCGTCGTTGTTTTTTTAGAAAATAGGCTGGAAACCCTCTTATTAATTTCGGCTTTAGCCAAATTAGGGGCCGTTGCCTCACTCATCAATGCCAATCAAAAAGGGGCCGTTTTAAAGCATAGTATTGAAACCGATCAAGGTGATTATTTTGTCATTGGCGAAGAGCGAGTCGCTGATTTTGAAGACATCAAACCAACTTTAAAAAATTTAGAGAATGCTACTTTTTTTGGTTTGAAAAATCATGGATTAACACCTATTACTTATGGCTATTTACCACTAGCAGGAATGATTCAATCAGCAGCTACTGAAAATTTACCCATCACCAAAACTATCACTTTAGGCGACCGCTTTGCCAATATTTTTACCTCTGGTACGACTGGAATGCCTAAAGCATCTATTCAAACACATAAAAAATGGTACGTTTGTTATCATTGGTACGGGAAGGTCAATATGAGTATTAATTCGGAGGATGTTTTTTACGTATCCATTCCTTTCTTTCACACCAATGCGATGATAGTGGCTTGGCCTGCTACTTTTTCGGGTGGAGCAGCCTTGGCAATTCGACGTAAATTATCTATCTCTAATTTTTGGAAAGATGTACAGAAATTTGACGTCTCTGCTTTTATCTATATCGGTGAAATTTGTCGCTATTTGATGAACAAACCCGCTGCTGTAACGGATACCCAACATCGTATCCAAAAGATTGTTGGCAATGGATTACGTCCCGATATTTGGAAAGCTTTTAAAAAGCGATTTAGTATTCCAGAAGTCTACGAATTATATGGTGCCTCAGATGGAATTGTCGCCTATACCAATGTTTTTAATTTAAATTGTACAGTTGGCCTATGCCGTTCAGTTTATGCAGTGGTCAAATACGATATTGAACAGGATGAACCGTATCGAAATGCGGATGGTTTGATGGAAAAAGTAGAAGTGGGCAATGCTGGCTTATTATTGGGGCAAATTACTGAAGAAACGCCTTTTCCTGGTTATGTAAATACCGCTAAAAATCAAGAAAAAATATTACGTGACGTCTTAGTTCACGGGGATAAATGGTTTAATACGGGGGATTTAATTCGAGATATTGGTTTTCATCATGGACAATTCGTGGATAGATTAGGTGATACTTTTCGGTGGAAAGGCGAGAATGTATCTACCGCAGAATTGGAGGCTATTCTCAATAAATTCCCAATGGTCCATCACTCCGCAGTTTACGGCGTTGGTTTCCCTAAAATAGATGGAAAGGCAGGAATGGCGACAATTAGTAGTCCTCATTCGCCCAATGAATTTGATTTTGTCGAGTTTACAAAAAAAGTTAAAACTGCTTTGCCACCCTATGCTGTACCAATTTTTATTAGATTTGTAGCCAATTTTGAAAAAACAGCTACGCATAAAATCAAAAAGTCGGTTTTGAAAAAAGAAGGCATTCGTGTATTTTCGGATAATGCTCCGATTTATGTTTTATTGTCAAAAGCATCGGCTTATATAAAAATGACTACCGAAATTGCTCAGAAAATTCAAAATGGAGCTATTTCATTCTGAAAACTTTGAGTACTTATTTCACACAACGCCACTACGTTTAAATTGGCTCGTTGTGGCGTAGTGGCGTTGTGTGAAATTTTTAAAACTAGTTGACATCCTCGCCAAGAAGGAACTTGGTATCATAGAAATAAAAATCATGAAAAAATCAATTGTACTATTTGTATTTGCAGCCTTCACTTTTCTAACGTTGATGAACGCCTGCAAAAACGAAAACCCAACAGCATCCACTGACGACTTAGCAGAAATGACAGAAGAAGAGGAGGATATTGACGAACAATATCTTTATGCGGATAATCTCTATAAAGAAAATTGTGCCTCTTGCCACGAAAAAACCGTCACTAAATTTATCCAAAGAGAATGGCTACATGGCAATTCTTGGAATGAAGTCAATCGGTCGATTCGCTATGCGCATACATTTATGGAAAAGGTCGATTTTGTCAAGACTTTACCCGATTCTGCCTTCAATAAGCTAACGGACTATATTCTAGTTAGATTGGAACAAGAAACCATCGAATCTTTTGCCACTGATATGGACTATTCGGGAACGATTCAATCAGATAATTTTGCTTTTACATTGGATACCATTGTCAAGGGATTAGAAATTCCATGGGGTATTGACTTTTTGCCCAGCGGAGATATTTTAGTGACCGATAGAAATGGGAATTTTTATAGACAAAAAGAAGGTGAAGAGAAAGTATTGATTAAAGGTACCCCAAAAGTTCATTATGAGGGACAAGGTGGTTTATTAGACGTTAAAGTACATCCTGATTTCGCTACAAATCAAACGATTTATATTTCTTATTCTAAACCAAATAATAAGAAAGAGGCAAATACTGCTGTGATGATGGCTAAATTGGTCAATGATGAATTAACCGACAAAAAAATCATCATGGATGCTAAGCCTTACACCACTCTAAAATATCACTTCGGTTCTCGCTTAGAATTTGATAAGGAAGGACATTTATACGTGACGATTGGTGATCGTGCAAATAGGGACGAAAATCCACAAGATTTGAGCAAATATCCTGGAAAAATTCACCGTTTTAATGCAGATGGTAGTATTCCTACTGATAATCCTTTTATAGATAGTACGGGTGCGATTCCTTCTATTTGGTCTTATGGTCATAGAAATCCACAAGGCTTAGTTTTTGATAAAGCAACTGGAACAATGTGGGAATCAGAACACGCCCCAAGAGGTGGCGATGAGATCAATATCATCAGAAAAGGAGCCAATTATGGCTGGAATGAAATTTCTTACGGTATCAATTATAATGGAACAGTCTTCACCAATACGACCCACAAGGACGGGATGGAACAACCTGAGTTCTATTATATGCCATCAACAGGAACTTGTGGTCTAGCAATGGTTACAGGCGAAAAATATCCAGCTTGGACGGGCGATTTATTGGCTGGTTCCCTGCGTTTTAAATATATTTCTCGCTTAAAGATGGAAGGTCAAAAAGTAGTGGGTGAAGAGCGATTATTGGAAAATATTGGTCGCTTGCGAGATGTCAAAATGGGCGATGATGGTTATATTTATTTTACCGTTGAAAACCCTGGATTGGTCTTTAGAATTATGCCTGTGCAAGATGCGATTTAATCTTTGAAGTAAAATTTTAGATACGTCAGATTTTGAAAATCTGACGTATCTCTTTCTTACCAATTTAAGACCAAAAAGCACGTCATTCCCTTCGAATTTTCTAGATAAAAGTACTAACAATTTCCTTGCCTTAAATAAAGGTCAATCTATTTCATTTTCCTGATGATTTTTCGTTAATTGATTGCTTAAAAGTCAATTTATGAAATATACCTATGCCTTGCTTTTTACCGCACTACTATTTGGTTGTCAATCTGATACTACCGAAACAGACCAATATTCTTACGAATT
>CALDTJ010000504.1 GCA_937924145.1 uncultured Saprospiraceae bacterium | reverse complement strand
GGCAAAGAATAGCTTAAAAATTATTGATTTGAAAGATGTCGCAGGGAATGGTATTGGTACTAGGGTAGAGTTGATTATTCCAGTAGAAGAGGATTAATCGTAGCTTAGGCTTTCAGTCTGAGCATACATAATTTGCAAAAGCGATATGCTCCCGCTGAAAGCCTAAGCTACGGTAGGTAGATAATTTCATTCAGGTTTACCTAAAAAGTCCCAAAAGATATTAATTTTAGGGCATACCTAAATTTTGAAAAAATAACATGGATAACATTATCAAACTCTTTTTCGGTTTTTTACTTGCTTTTGGGCTATTAATCCTCGCTATCTGGCTGTCGGATGCCCCTCAAAATGCGACAGGAATTACGGATTCGACTTACGCTACTTTATTGAAAAGTGGAGAAACCATGACTGCTACGGCTGCTACCAAATGGCTGTCTTACCTCTTCGGAATAGGGATCATTGGCATTTTTGGCTTTGTCATTTTTTTGGGTGGGCGAAAGCAAGATGCAACTACTCAAAAAAAGATATACCGTATTCTAGGCTTAGGATTGACCTTTTATTTTTTAGTCTATAATGCGATGGTTACCTCTTGGTGGAGTTATGTAGAAACGAACAGTATGGAGTATTTTATGGGCTTGCCCAAACCAACTGCTTGGATGATTTTTGGTATGTTACCAATCCCTTTTTTCATTTCCTTTTTCTATATCACTAAATTTGATGAGTGGATCTATACTAAGGAAGATGCGCAGAAATTTAAGGAGATTATGGCGAATCGAGCGAATCGGTAGCACAACCTTTAGGTTGTCCCGTTCCAAGGCCTTTAGGCCTTATTTTTTTATAAAACATAACAAAAGCGGTCTAAAGGCCGCATAACCGAACAACCTAAAGGTTGTGCTACCGAATACTAATGGAAGAATACAGAAATCCAATCATTTTAACTTTTGTGGCTTTTTACATGCTACTATGTATTGGCGTTGGCATCTGGGCGTTGCGAAGAACAAAATCGACCCATGACTTTTTTATGGCGGGGCGAGATTTAGGTATAATGGTGACTGCCTTTGCCGTATTTTCTAGTACTTTGAGTGGTTTTGGATTTGTTGGAGGCCCAGGACTAGTTTATAGGATGGGGATGAGTTCGGTATGGATGTTTGCCTGTGTCATTATGGGGTATAACATCTCCTTTATGCTTTTGGCAAAACGATTGCGTTTGTTCTCTGAGTTAGGAAATTCTTTGTCTTTACCCGACGTGGTGTTTTTAAGATATGGTAAAAGATCAACTTCTGCCTTGGTTGCAGTAGCCATTATTTTAGGAGTGCTAGGTTATTTGGCCACCCAGATTTTGGCAATGGCAGTAGTGTTGAAAGATATATTAATAGAGACAGATTTCTTGGCGAATATCAGTTTAGAAATGTGTGTGGTGATTTCTTGTTCTATCCTCGTTTTTTATAGTGTAACAGGCGGTATTGTAGCATCCGTCTATTCTGATTTGATTCAAGGGGGCGTGATGGTTGTAGCAGCTACCTTAGTTTTTCTAACGGTCGTTTATACTTTTGACAATGGCTTTTCTGAGATTAGTCAAACGATTCAAACGCATGATCCAGAGGCAATTGGCCCGTGGGGAACATTGGGAATGGTCGGTTGTCTGAGTTGGTTTTTTGTCTTTGGTCTCGGGAGTTCGGGGCAGCCTCATGTCATTACCAAAATGATGATGTACAAGAATGTGAGTGATGCTAAATATATTTTGCCAGTTACGACTATTGGTTATATATTTTCAGCTTTACTTTGGATCGGGATTGGTTTAGCGATGCGTGCTTTGGTCTTGCAAGGTGTACAACCTGAATTAGCATCCCCTGATGCAGCGGCATCTCAATTTTTACAAAATTATGCGCATCCTGTTTTGGCAGGTGTAGTATTCGCAGGATTATTTGCGGCTATTATGTCTACGGCGGATGCCTTTTTGAATATTGGAACAGCGGCAGTGATGCACGATATTCCAAAAGCAATCGGCGCAACGATTAAAAATGAATTGTTTTGGGCAAGAATGACTACTGCTTTAATTACTATCTTTTCTGCGGTATTTGCTCTTTATTCGGGTGACTTAGTAGCGATTTTAGGCGCATTTGGTTGGGGGACTTTTGCGGCGGCGATAGTGCCTGTGGTCGTGATTGGATTTAACTGGAAGCAAGCGACCCCGATGGCAGCGAATGTGGCAGTCGTTTCTAGTTTAGTGGTGAATTTTGTGATAAAAATATTTAAAATTGCTGTACCTTATAACATTGATGTGGGAGCTTTGGCTTTGACCGTTTCTTTGATCTTATTCATTGGAATTTCTTTGGCGTCAGAGAAACCTGAACTTGATCCAGATGTTGAGGCAGTAATGGATTTATAGAGATAATGTGGATCATTAATCCATGTACAAAACTGAGAAAATTTTATTAAAACGGACGAGTGATCCGTATGACTACACATTTATACTATGAGTGACTCATTTTACTACAAATTCCGTTATCGGGGTAAGTTAGAGAACCCCAAAGAGATTTATAATTTCATCTTGGAAGTAGAAGATATTTGCAAAAGCAACAATTGGGAATATCGAGTATGGGACGAAAACTGGGAAGAACCATCAAGTCTTACCCTTTCACCAACTGCGGAGTCTCTAAGTTTTGGAGGGCACGCTCCATTGAAAGGCATATCTTTTTCCGTTGGTGAATCTGAAAATATTTGGCTTACTTTTATGCCAGACGGGATGTTGCAATCCTTATTTACGCTAACTAATCCGACCTTTTTTCTGGATGATCCTGACTTTCCTTGGCAGCGAACTAAAACGGGGTATGATCGCCCTGAAATTATTATTCCGATGTATAAGTTACTACACTATTTGGAAGAGAAATATTTTGCAGTTTTTGAAGTGATCGAAGAGTCGGAATATTGGGAGCATAAAGATGACCAACGTTATATTGACTGGATGAATAGGATAAAAAGAAATGATCTAATCATGAGTCAAGAGTTGGCTTTATTGGAGGAGAATACCTCACTGACACAGGAAGAAAGAACCAAACGATTTTATGAGATTGTCAAAAAATATGGGAGAAGAGATGGTAAGATCGTATAGCAAATAAATATTACTGTAGTGCTTACTGGTTAATCCTACCTTCCTTTTAGATGACCCTGATTTTCCTTGGCAGCAAGTTAAAACAGGTGATGATGGCGCAAAAAGTCACATAGCTATGTGTAAGTTTTTTCGCTATTTAGAAAGCAAATATTTTGCAGTTTTTGAAGTGCTGGATGAGTCGGGGTATTGGAAAAGTGACGATGACGCTGAGTTCACCCAATGGATGAATAGTTACATTCAGGATTCCAAAATCTTAGATGAGGAAATAGCTGCACTTGATGAAGATGAATCCCTTGATAAGGAACAAAGACGAGAAAGATTTTATAAGTTGATGAAAGAATTTGGAGGAAAGTATCGAAATCGGGGGTGAGAAGGATTGATCTCTTTATATTTTCCAATCTGCTAATTGAATTTTATTAATTCGTTGAAAGTGTTTGGTGTTATTTGTAACCAATGTCATCTCATTTTCAATAGCAGTACAACCAATTAGCAAATCAAAATCATCAATAAGTGTACCCGCTTTCCGTAATCGTGCTTTTTCTAATGCAAATAAGTCTATAGCTGATGAGATGGGAATAACAGGTATAAATTCAAGTAGTTGATTTATTTCATCTTGATGTTTCTTAGGATTAGCACTATACGCAGCACCGTATTTAAGTTCTGCGAGCGTAATTTCTGACATATAGCAGTTTTCAATACCGACTTTTTCTATCTTGTCTGTAATGCCAAATTTATCCTTAAAAAAGAAAATAATAATATTTGTGTCGAGCAGATAATTCAATCGAAGGATTCTAATTGTCGATTAGAGAATCGACTATTTTTTATTAATAAGATCATTTCTTCGGCAGATTCTTTTTCATCATTCCATGCGCCTGCTAATTTCTTCCAATCATCTCTTGGAGATGAAGAGGGAGATGGCTTTTTTATGGATTCTAAAAGCCTACTTGCTAACTCTAATTTAACATCGTTATTAAGGTGCCTTAATAAGGACCACCATGATTCTATATTAAATTTCAATAAATTCATAATAGATTTATTAGCTTGATTTTCAACAAATATAAATAAAAAAACGTATGATTCCGATTTATTTTACTGTAAAGCTAGAATAAAGAATGCCCTAAAAAAGTTCATTTGTACTTTTTTAGGGCATCTATTTGAGAATATTACAATCAAATTTTTATTTAGAATCCTACTGCATCAAAGTAACCTCCCCATCCTTAATGTGCAAAGCACGCAAAGCATCCGTTCGAGTATCCACATCAATAGAACTATTCTCTAATCGTAGAACCCCTCTTGGACAAACGGCAGAACAAACACCACAGCCAACACAAGAAGAACGCACAATATCTTGCCCTTTTTGTGCATACGCTCTTACGTCGATGCCCATTTCACAATAAGTCGAACAGTTACCACACGAGATACATTGATTACCGTTGGTGGTAATTCTAAAACGAGATTTGAAACGTTGGACTAATCCAATATATCCTGCTAATGGACAACCAAATCTACACCATGTTCTATTTCCCATTAAAGGATAAAAACCCGTTCCAACCACGCCTGCAAAAGCAGAGCCAATCAAAAATCCATACCACGTTCTAACAGAATCACTATTGAAAATTAAGACTTGATAATTACCTGTGAAATAAGTATACAAAACCATCAAAGTCATCACAACAGCAAATAACAATACACCATGAATAATATACCGTTCATATTTCCAAGCTCTTAAACTTTTATCGGATAATTGTCTATACGGATCACCCATCGTTTCGGCTAAACCACCACAACCACAGACCCACGAACAATACCATCTTTTTCCAAAGAAATAAGTAAATAGCGGTACGCCGATAATCATTAAAGCTAATCCCCAAACCAACATGAAAAGTCCTAAGCTACCGCTGCTGGTTAAAGTATCTAAGTTATAATCAAAAAAGAAAGAATAGTTTAAAGGCCAGATATTTTTAAAATCATAATAAGGCTGATTTAAACGAACTAAGATTTCTGGTAATAAAAACGCAATAGCCGTTTGGAAAAACATCACCGAACAAGTTCGCACCACTTGGTACATATTGTGTCGGTACTTACTCATCATCCGAATCCCCATTACCAATACGATAATGGTATAAAGTGTACCGTATAAAAACCACTGACTAGCACCATTTCCACTCAAAGACAAACTTAGTGGGTTGACCATCAATACCCAACTGGTAATATATTCTGGCATCCAATACAACAAAATATAAAATCCAATTAAATAGACACCTGTCAACACCCCTAACCATCCCGTAATATCAGGAGAGGCAGAACGTTGTGGATTATTCTCTTTTGATCCTTGTCGGAAAAATACCAACCAACTGATTAAGCCAACCATTGCGGTCGTAATAGCAGGCCAAAGTAGATTATGGTTCATGTAGAAAATACCGTAAATAATCGTTCCTGCGATGGTTAGTCCTAAGAAGATACTTCTAATATTAAACTGTAACCCTCTGGTCAGTGAATTATGATAAATGCCATTGTTTTTAATGCCTGGTAAAGAAATGAATTTTGGAAGTATGTATAATAGACCGCCTAAAATCCCTAACCCAAAAGTGAGCATAAACCACCGCATGGGATTTTGAGCAATTGGCCCAACACTAGCTGATTTGACCACTCCAAACATATAATCTTTGGTATTGCCCATTCTGAAGTCCCATTCGTATACGCCTTCTGGAATACCATTTTTGGCTTTTTCTTCTAAGGATTGTTGAGCGTCTTTTAAGGTCTTTTTTAAATCGCTTATAAAAGTAAAATTAGATTCATATCTTTTGTCTAATAGACCGTTGGCTTTGGCTTTTTCTAAAATTTCTTTTTTGTGATATTCTTTAGAAATATCTATGGAGTCCGCGGATAATTGGTATTTGCCCATGCCTAGAGAAAGCGTAAATAACGCTAAGGCGATCACAAAAATTCCTAATCCTATTTTTTGTATAATGTGCATTTTTGAAACGATAAATGATGAACGATGAAAGATGAACGACTGCTACTTTTACGTATCTGGCATTTTCAAAATGTCTGATATGTAATTTACTTAAGATGTCAGATACTTTGAGTGTATCAGACACCTACTGCATTTCTCAGAAACTTCAGTGCAGCAGTCAGACTTCGCTTTTGTTTTAATTGTAAATTTTTACCCGTCTGTTTATTATAAATTTTGACGACCTCTTCTTCGTATTCTTTATAAAACTCAGGATCAAAATTGGCGATGCCTAGATTTTGTAGGACGGTTTCTACCGATGCTTTTTCTTTTAGCCACTTTTCACAAACTTCATGTCGGTAGCGGACGCCCATTAAATTAAAACCTAAAATTTCAGAAGTATTTTTATCGTAAACTATACGAATACTTTTTCGCCCTTCGGGATGTTCCCAATAGATAGAAACATGGTCTTCGGGTGCTTTTGCTAGGACAGTCCCGTAAACTTGATATTCGATATCAACAAATTTAGCGGAATTAAACCAGATACTTGGATTGTAATTTTGTGGTTGTCCACAAACGGTGTAAGCCACTGTCTCGCCCATCATTTTTCCAGTGTACCAAACTGCCTCGATTGGTCTTCTACCTTCATTGGGATTGCGGAGTTGTGCACAATCACCAATGGCATAAATATCTTTGACACTCGTTTCTAATTGTTCGTTTACTAGAATACCTCTGCCTACTTCAATTTCTGGTGCGCTTTCTTTGATAAAACCAATATTTGGGTGAACTCCTGCGGTTAGACCTACAAACTGACAGTCGATTCGTTCTCCTTTATTTGTAATGGCTGCACAAGCTTTTCCTGTGCCATCGTCTATGATTTCCTTTAACTCTGTTTCTAGTTGTAAATTGATGCCACTTTCAATAATATGTCGACTAACCATCTTAGATTCTGCCTCTGGCAAAACCATATTCCAGTATAATTTTTCTCGTACTAAAAATGTCGTAGGAATATGCCGAGAATGGAACATTTCTGCCATTTCAATACCAATTAAACCTCCTCCGACTATGACCGCATGCTTTAAATCTTTGCTTGCCTCTTCCATGCCATCTAAGTCTTGCATGCTATACATTCCTTGAACTCGATCTAAGTCTTGGCCAGGCCATCCGAATTTATTAGGGGTTGAACCACAGGCAATTATAAGCTTATCATAGGTCATGTTAGAATTGTCCTTGAAAATCAAACTCTTGTTTTGACTATCAATTTTGCTAACAAAGCCTCGTTTAAGATCAATGCGATTTTTTTTCCAAAACCAATCTTCGTAAGGTTTGAGATCTTCTTTTCGCATGTGCCCCATATAGGCATACATAATGGCGGTGCGGGAGAAAAAATAATCCGTTTCGGCAGAGATAACGGTAATTTTATGATCGCTTAATTTTCTGATAAAGCGAGCTGCGGTGATGCCGCTAATTCCGTTACCAATAATAGCTATGTGCATAAAGACTAAATTAATAAGGTTTCGAGGTAATGAGTTGATGTGGCGACTATTTTGCCATCCTTTATCGCGTCAAGGTAATAAACATTTTAAGAAATGTGGTAAATTAAAATAAAGTTGTTTTGGAAATATAGGAAAATAAGAAAAGCAACTTGCAATGTCCTTGTTAAGACGAACCTTTGTCGAAGGTCTCTTAAAAAAAGTTAAAACAATGTCGGCTGCTGTTAAATTATTGTATAAAACTGGCATTTTATTTTATTTGGCAATACCTTTGATATAATATAAAATATGAAACCGATTCATGATATGAAATAGATTTTTTATATCGAAACCAGTTAGCAACAAATCCCACTTACATGAAAAGAACCTTACTATTATTTTTTCTTACCTTTTCCTTCTACCTGTCAGCACAGGTTACCCTTAAATTAACTGAACCAGAAGGTTCTAAAACTGCCTTGTCTACAGAGGAAGATGTCGTAGCTAAAGGATTTATTAAAAATGAGTCTGATCAAGAAGTTACCGTCAAGTGGAGTCGTAATGTTGTCCAATTAACAGATGGTTGGGATACTGCAGTTTGTGATAAAAATTTGTGTTATGTGCCAACCTATGGTGCAACTTCTGAGGCAGATGGCACCAATTTAGTTTTAGCCGCAGGTGAAGAATCTAATTTTGATATCCATGTTTACCCAAATGGTTTAGAAGGGGCAGCAATCGTAGAACTAACTGCCACTGATGTGAGCAATGCGGAAAATACGGTTACTGGAACATTTAGATTTAATCAAAATACAACGAGTACTTTTTCTATTGATAAACCAGATTTAAAAATCTATCCTAATCCAACTGTCAATTATATCTCTTTATCTGATACAGAACAGGTGGATAGATTGGTTATTTATAATATCGTTGGTCGTCGAGTAAAAATGTTTGATGCCAACTACAATAATCAGTATGATGTGATTGATTTACCAACTGGTATGTACTTAGTCCGATTGGTAGATTCAAGTGACCGAACGATTAAAACGGTTCGATTGAGTAAAAAAGGTGGAGCTTAGTTTAGTGATGAATTAGTATTGATGAGTTATAAATAGCTTGTCATTCAACATATATAAATTTAGATAAAAATCGAGTTAGTGCTGTAGTGCTAACTCGATTTTTATTTTGTAGTTTTGATTGCTAGATCATCCAGAATTCCAAGTTCTGAAAAGTATTCTTTGTTCAAAACAATAACTAAGAAAAATGAGACCATATATTCTTGCAGAGACAAACTGGAAAACAGTTAAAGAAACAGACTATAAAGTAGCCATAATGCCATGGGGTGCTACCGAGGCACACAATTACCACTTACCCTATGCAACCGATAATTATCAAGTAGATTTTGTAGCAGCCGCCGCTGCCAAAATAGCTTGGGATGCTGGTGCTAAAACGATTGTTTTGCCTTGTATTCCTTATGGTATCAATACTGGCCAACTGGATGTCAAATTATGTCTGAACATCAACCCAAGTACCCAAATGGCGATCCTAAAAGATACGGTAGATGTATTGCAAAGAGCAGGTATTGATAAAGTGGTATTGTTAAATGGGCATGGTGGGAATAATTTTAAAAATATGATTCGGGAAATGTCTTTTCATTTTCCAGACATGTTTATTTGTTGGGCGAATTGGTTTCAAGCAGTAGATTGGAATAAATATTTTGACGACCCAGGCGATCATGCTGGCGAGATGGAAACGAGTGCTATTATGCACATTGCACCTAATTTAGTCAGACCTTTGTCAGAGGCAGGAGATGGTTCAGCAAAACGTTTTAAAATAAAAGCCTTCAAAGAAGGTTGGGTAACTGCACAACGCAAATGGACGCAAGTGACGGCTGATACTGGCGTAGGAAATCCTTATCCTTCTACGGCTGAAAAAGGAAAGATATATCTGGATGATTGTGCGAAAAGTATTGGAGAACTATTGATAGATTTGGCGAATACGCCGAATGATGAGTTGTATGAGTAGGGGACTAGTTGCTGGTTGCTGGTTTTAGTTAAACCAGCAACTAGCAACCAGTAACTAGAATATAACCTCCGTAGCTCCCCAACCATATCGAGGATGATACTCATTTTTAAAGGTCTTTACATCCTTCATTTGAATTAACCGACTAGCGATAATATTTTTTAACTTGCCCTTGCCAATTCCATGTATGATAAATACTCTTGGTACACCTAATCGAATGGCTTTTTCCATAAAGCGATCAAAATGCTCTAGCTGCAAATAGAGTTTTTCTGCATTACTCATTTTCCCTTTTCGGCTTGGCAAATTTTCGATGTGTAGGTCTATCTCGCCCGAAAAATTAGCGTATTCCTGAACATCGTGGAGTTGATATTTTTTATTTTGTGGCTGTTGTAGTCTTACGGGTCTAGTATTTTTTTGGGTATAAGTTCTTAAATCTTCTGCTTCTTTATTTTTTGCTTTAGCTACTGCTTTATCAAATAAAATATATAGATGTACAGGTCGATTCAAAAGCGGAGCTGTTTTTACTTTTTTGAAAAACTGTTTAGCTTTTACTTTTAATGTTTTTTGCTGTTTTGTTCCAGTACCTTCGGTCGTTATTTTCCAAGACTCAATCTCATAAGTAGGGGAGTCGTTTAATTGATCGAATAATAAATCGGCTAATTGGAAAGTCGAGGTAGCAGTTATTTTACCGTGAATAGGACTTCCACCATTTATTTTCAAACTAAAAATAAACTCGTCGTTGGTATCATTGATTAAAAAAACTTGATACTTGGTGACGATATCAATTACATCTTTGACTGGATCGAATGCTAATTGTAAGCCTTGACTTTTGAGAATAGTGTATTGAGTTTCAATAGTAGGTGGCTCATATTGCACCACTTTTTTAACTGGGGCAGGGGTGTTAATTATTTTTGCTTTATGGTTGGTATTAACATAATCTTCTGCACGCACTAAGTCTTCTTCAAAAACAGGGATTTCCATGTCTTGTGAGTCTACCCATACATTGAGCATTCCATCACCTAGCATTTCGGTGATTTCTCCAATGTCTCCCGTATGTTTCAATCTGACTTTTGTGCCGATGGCAAATAACATTTTCCCTGTTTTAAGATTATCTACTATGAAAAGTAAAATTAAGGAAAATGGTTTAATTATTAGGTTGGAAAGTTTTTAGATTTTCTTGAATCTAGAAATAGACTATTTTATGCAAAATTTTTATTAAGCAGCTTGCTGCTTAATCTGGACATCTATTTCATAATTTATTAGAATAACTTTCAATTCTTCTAGAAATCTATTTTTTACATCCAAATATTGATTAAGTATAAAACTGTTAGAATCGTTAGTTTTATGTAAACTAATCATGCCATTTAGTGTTTTTACTTGCTCTAGAATATCAAGAACTCTAGTCATATCTTTATCCAATAAGATTTTGTTATCCATCTTTTTGATAATTTAATTTGATAATACTCTAATATCAAAACTAATTTCCATTTTTAATAAATTTTAGATGATTGAGGTTTAAAGTTAATTGAAAAATCCTAAAATAGGAATGCTGGCAGAAAATGATATTATCGTACTAGCGTAAAATCCCCCCGAAAAATCTCCTTCGCCCCATCAATAAACTCAATCTCTGCAAAGTAAATAAAAACATCTGTCGATAAATTCTGACCATTATAACTACCATCCCAAAAGATGCCTTCATTCAAATCAAAATTATCTCTTTTAAAAACTCTTGCACCGTCTCTGGAATAAATCTCAAATTGTAGCACTCTATCAATATCCAAACCACCTAAAAGGCTCAATTCATCATTGATACCATCACCATTAGGAGAGAAGACATTTGGTACATACAATTCTCTTGCTTTGGAAACGGCGATGGTGATTTCATCTTCTGCTATACAACCTGTTCGAATACCTGTAACTCTAACCGTGTAGTTAGCTGTATTAGAAGGTTTAGCAGTCACGGTTGAACAATCCAAACAGCTTAAAGAATCGGTGCTAAACCATTCGTAAGTGACATTACCAGCTACATCAGCATTTAGATCAATTGAAGTGCCTAATTTAATTTCTCGGTCACCACCTAGATCGACCGTTAATGCTGGTGGCTCACTAATAATTAAATTATCGAAAACCTTTTCACAACCATTATCATCTTGCATTAAAAGGGCGTATGTTCCTGCTTGAAGATTTGTAATTTCTGGATTACTAATGAAGTTTTGATTATCAACAGCGTATCTATAGGGCATACTTCCACCTGTTGGATTATCAATTTGAATAATCCCACTGTTTGCTCCTCCAGGACAGGTAACATCTTGTGTAATAATTTGGGCATCAATGGGTGTTGGTTCATCCAAAGTAACCATCGTATCACTAACGCACCCTTTTGCATCTCTAACGATTAATTCATAGGTACCTGCTGGTAAATTATCAATGAAATCATTCGTTTCGCCATTGTTCCAGATATATTCGTAATTGCCATTACCTCCTGTCGTAGCATCCGTTAAAACACCGTTGGCATCACCTCCACAAGCAATTGTTTCTGTTACCTCGATTGTGGCTGTTAAAGGTGCGTCAGGTTGGGTAATGTTTACGCTATCGACATATTCGCAACCATTTTCACTCGTAATAAAGATTTTATGAATACCAGCATTTAAATTGGTGACGCTCTCAGTCATTTCGCCATTATCCCATAAAATACTATTTATTGCTTCGTTAATGGTCAGAGTAGCTGTCCCATTCTCTTCTCCAAAACAGGCTACGGGGGTGATATTGAAGAATCCTATATTGGGGGCTCTTGGTTCTAAAATTGTGAACTGCATAGAATCTTGACATTGATTTTCATCTGTTACTGTTACTGTGTAGTTTCCTGCACAAATATTAGTCAGATTATTTGTAGCCATCATATCTTCTCCCCACTCGAAATTTAGGGTTCCTTGTCCACCACTTGCGCTCACTTCTATACTGCCATTACACGTTTGAAAACAGGTCGCAGCTATTTCTTCCACCAAATTGATGGCAATCGGATCTGGTGCGCTTACATTTGCTGGAAAACTATTTGGTAAATTATCGCTATCAATGGTAGCAATGTTATAACTACCAACTGGAATATCGACCAAGGTAATCAATGTATCATTTTTAGCAATCACGCCAATTGATATAAAACTTGGATCGTCGATTCCTCTCACTTGATACTGATAAGGCGGTCTTCCTTCGATAATTTCTATTTGAATTTGACCAATCAAATCAGAAGAACACGCAACCGTATCATTTGTTATTTGTGCTAAAGTAGGAATTGGAAAAGGCATGATAAAACAGGTATCTACGCCACATCCTGCACCTCGGTCGGTGACCGTTACACAATATTGATTTCCTCCGATTAAATTATTAGCTACGGGACCAGTAGATCCAGTAGACCACATATATTCGTAACTACCCGTACCAAATTGCACATTGGCTACCATTGCACCTCCCGGCATACCTTCGCCCCTTGCCAACTGTCCTACATCTAGTTTTAACTCCACTGGGTTGACAACACTTAAATTTGTCTCTATTATTTCTATACAATCGTCATTATTTATAATAGTATCTTGATAAGTTCCACTATTGGCATAGCTACTATTACCAATGTCAAAAATATCCCCTCGACAAATAATTGTATCTAAAGAAATTGGTGCTGGGTAAGGTCCTTCTGCTGTGATGATGGAAAAAGTACCAGTTGGGTCTGCATCTGTTCCATCCACCAAAATATAGTAAGTTGATTTTGTATTCAAACATTCTAGGGTATAGAAAACAGAACTTACGCCACCAGCTGCTCTTTGACTAGGGACTTCTTCTAAATTATCAGAGCAGTTATTTGATGGTGCATAAAATACGGTCATTTCTGGTTCGATTGGATCGTCTTGGTCACTATCTATGTTGATAAAAACACTTCTAGATGCGTTGGGCACAAATTTGAACCAGACAGAATTGGTGATATTTAAACCTGCAATTGTATTTGGATCATTATTACTAGTCGCACAATTATTGCTATATTTTCCCACATTATTTGAGCCAGTTGAAACTTCTAATTCGATAGCGTCACAAATGTCATCATTTGTCAAAGGAAGAATATCCAGTTCATTAATTTGTAGACCAAATTGCCCAAAAGGAGAACCATTGGTGGTGATTTCTCCATCAACCAATAAGTAATAAGTGGTATTGGGACTCAGACATTCTATGGTAAGCGATTCGTCTAGTTCTCCTCCAACGAATTGATCTTTTATCAATTGTAGATTTCCATCACAAGCACCATTGTCAGATTCGTAGAGTGCCAATTGTAGGTTAATCGGATTTCCTGTCCCATCAGGATCACTTTTAGCAGCGACTTGAACAGAACCAGTTGAATTTGAAGTGGTAAAAGCGAACCAAGTCCCTGCATCGTTTGTCCAGGTGCCACCGTCTGCGGCTGGATCTGGCTCTAATAGATTGGTCGCACAAAAATTACTATAATTTCCTTGGGTAGTATCACCTAAGATAATGCCTTGGCTTAAAGTCCCTAAATCTTGGGCAAGACAAATTCGATCATTGGTCGCAAATGCTCTATTGCTGGCATCTTCGCTGACGGATATTCTAAATCGTACAAAACCACCAGAGTCCAATGAGGGATCAACTGGGTTAAAATTATAGACAGAATCCGTTCCTGGACGGGGTAAACCAAAATTTTGACCAGGGGTTGCCAAACAACCTTTTCCATCATTGTCTGTGGTTAGGTCACATCTATCTGGAAAAAGTCCCAATGGATCATTATCGAAAGCCCAAAAAACGACAAATATTTCTCCACCATTTAAATCACTTAGACAATCTACCACTTCCGTATATTGAACGTAACTATTGTTGGGGTAGGAAGTTAAATTTTGGCATAAATTATCATAAAACTCTACTGGCTCATTTTGTATAGAGACGCCCCACATTGGTTCACCTGGTGTATCTCCAAAGAGGCCACTGTCTGTACAAGTTGTAGATGCACCACCACTAAGTACAGTTACTTCAACTGTAAACTGAGCAGATAATCCATTGATAGCAAACAAACAGATTAGGCAACTGCTTAGAAATCTGTAAAAAAATAAATCGGTCAAAGTCTTCATACGCTTCATTAACAGCTAGTTAGGTTGATGTGTCGGTTTATGTTATAGTATTCTTGAACGATTTTAGACCGTTCAAATTTTGTCAACCATTTACAAAAAGAGGCTTTCTATAATTAATAGAGTATTTATGTCTATCCTTTCCACTTTTTTTGAAAGGTTTAAGAGTTTTTTAACTTCGGAAAAGATACAAGGGGAATGTAGGTGTTATTGGATGGAAGTGCTTTCAAAAGGGAAATATCTAACTTTATAACTAAAGTTGCAAAATATATACTGACTGCTTTCTCTTTTTTTAAAAATATGTAGAACAGCGGTCCTTTTTTTTAGATTTGGTCGTTACTTCTTTGCTTGATAACCTTGTTATTTTATCAAGATGAATCAAAAGTTCGTAAACAATTTCCAAGCCTTGCTCGCCAACATTTGGTTTATAAGGTATCGTCAGACATTGATCGAACATTAGAAATAAGGAGTAAACTAAAGGGATTGTCAAAACTATTTTACAAAAAAGAATAAAGAAAAAATAGAAGTTCTAGATTTACATTTGGATCTGATTAAATTTCTGATAATCAAATATTTATGTATTGTTAGACTTTGTGTATTTGGGTGTTTACGTTTGATTAATCATACTTAGAAAATTTGCCTAAAACTAAAAAACTATTTCAAATAATTGCATCTAAGAAATAAATGCCATTATCTTTGCAAGCATAAAATTAAATTATGATAAATTTATTAAATAAAGGTTGGTGGCAAAATTCTTTACCAAAATAGGGTGAAGGCTACTGCTCGTTTATTTGTAAATTATCAAAAAAGCGGCTTGTCGAATTTCACTCGGCAAGCCGCTTTTTTATTTTATTTCTTGACCAACAACTTTTATTAATCCCCGTAAACGGATAACCGAAAACTGACAACTGAAAAATATGATCGCAACAGCAAAAAAAATAGGTATTCAAACCATCGTAAAAAGACAATTGGCAGATACAGTTACGCCAATTACCCTATACCTCAAATTGAGAGCTCACTTTGATAAGCCAATTCTATTAGAGAACAATGATTTTGGACAAGCAGAAAGTTGTTTTTCTTATATTGGTTTAGAGCCAATCGCTAATTTTATGGTGAAAAATGGCGTAGTGACCAAAACCTTTCCAGATGGTGAAAAAGAAGAAACTCAATTAACCAACTATACAGACGTACCGTCTATCTTCCAAAATTTTATTAATCAATTTGAAGTAGAGGAAAAGAGAGCGGATGGAGCCATTAATGGATTTTTGGGACATACGAGTTTTGACGGCGTGCAATATTTCGATACGCTAAAGTTCGATGAAAATAAGCGTCGATTTGATACACCAGATATCAATTATTCCCTATATCGGTTCTTGATTGCTTTCAATCATTTTAAAAATGAGTTGTACTTAATCGAAAATGTACCGAATGTTTATCCAGAGCAAAGTAAGATGGCAAAATTGGAAAAACTGATTCACAATCAAGCCTTTAATACTTTTGATTTCGAATTGGTGGGGGAAGAAACGAGTAATATTACGGACGAAGAATTTAGAGAACTAGTTCGCAAAGGAAAACATCACTGTAAAGTAGGAGATGTCTTTCAGATCGTCTTATCTCGTCAATTTCAGCAGTCATTTAAAGGGGATGATTTCCAAGTTTATCGAGTTCTTCGATCTATTAATCCTTCTCCTTATTTGTACTATTTTGATTGTGGCGACTACACTATTTTTGGATCTTCACCAGAGGCGCAGATGTTGGTGAATGGTAATATAGCAACCGTTAACCCAATTGCAGGAACTTACAAACGAACGGGCAATGATGAATTAGACGCACAAGGTGCCAAAGATTTAGCGGCTGATCCAAAGGAAAATGCAGAACACATCATGTT
>CALDTJ010000503.1 GCA_937924145.1 uncultured Saprospiraceae bacterium | reverse complement strand
CTACCTTGGTCCCAAAAACCACTACCGAGAATAACTGATGGATTCAGAATAACGGCTTCTAAACCTTCTGCAATCCCTCGCCACACCTGCATCTCTGACGCATATTTGCTATAAGAATAATTGGAAGTGGTCTCATCTTTTTGCCAAGCTGTTTTTTCCGTGATGATCTCTCCATATTTTTCTCTACCAACTGCTGCAATAGAACTGATATGTACTAACCTTTTGACTTTCAATAAAATAGAAGTGTTGACGATATTCTCCGTTCCCATCTCATTAATTTGCAACATCTTAGCTGCTTCAGACGGATCGAATGAAATCATTGCCGCACAGTGATACACTTGATCGATACCAATCATGACTTCTTCTAAAAAGGGTAAGTCTAGTATATCTCCTTCTACCCACTCAATTTTATCTTGAATAGTGTCAACTAGATCCATCTGACTAGTTGAACGCTTGAGCGCACGGATATTTTTATAACCTTGTTGGACCAAATATCTTAATAGGTAGGACCCTACAAAACCAGTTCCTCCTGTGACAAATATTTTTTGATTCATTGATATGATGCTTAATTTATCGGTAGCACAGGCTTCAGCCTGTCGGGTTCGGCGACCTTTAGGTCGGCCAAAGTTAGTTTTGTTACGTCTTATATATGGGGTTGTGTAAAAAGTCGATTTTATCAATAAATTATTATTTTTAATAAAATGTTTATCGTTGATTATTATGATTTTAAATATGTAAAATATTCGAATATTTTACATATTTTGACTTTCTACACAACCCCTAACTGAACAGGCTAGTACCGATAGCTATCGGTAGTGCTACCAGCTTTAATAATAAATAATATTTCCCCCCTTTAGTTGTAAAGGAACGGAAAAATCAGTCATTTTATAAAACTAACGCTATAGATATTTTAAAACGAATCAGAATATGCCCTGTATACTTTTAAATTTTAAATTTTGATTTTTACATTTTAAATTTCCCTTCACTCGGTTTCTGTATCTTTGCGCCTTCAATATATTTTATGAAAAATCTGCGAGCAGTCCTACTTCTTTTTCTAGCCAATACCATTTCAGCTATTGCTCAAGGTATCAGTATGATTGCCGTTCCTTGGTACTTTGCGTTGAATGAGGAAATGGGCAATTTCGCTTTGATTTTTTTATGTACGACTTTCATCTCTATATTTTGGGGCCCTTATGGTGGGACTTTGATTGACAGGTATAATCGAAAAAATATTTTTTTGGGACTATCTGTAGTTACAGGCGCCTTATTATTTGGGATTAGTGGATTAGGATTTTGGCAAGGCGATTTATCTTCTCTTTGGGTTGGGGCCGTATTTATGATTACTTTTTTGAATTATAACCTGCATTTTCCTGCGGTCTATGCTTTTGCACAAGAAATTGTAGCACAAAAATACTATGGTAAAATATCTTCTTACCTCGAAATTCAGCATCAAATCACGACCATTACAGCAGGGGCTTTAGCTGCCATTCTATTAGAAGGTACGATGAATGGCGAAATCAATTTTTTCGGGTTTGTTTTTCAGACGGATTGGCGAGTAGCACCGTGGAAAATCTATGAAATTTTCCTAATGGATGCCAGTACTTACGTCTTAGCGTTTGGGATTATTATGCTGATTCAATATGATTCTTTAGTAGAACGAAAAAAGGAGACAGGGTCTTTATTTTCACAGTTTAAAGTGGGATGGGATTACCTGAAAAAGGAGCAAGGAATTATGATTTTTGGAGTAGCTTCTTTCTCTGTTTTTGTTTGTATGCTTTTGTCTCATTTTTATCTGTTTCCTTCTTACGTAAAAAATCGACTGGTGGAAAGTGGAGATGTATATGCTGCGGGAGATATGTACTATGCCATTGGGGCAGTCTTCGCAGGTTTAGCTATTCGTAGATTATTTAGTAAACTATCTATTCCTTGGTCGATTATTCTAATGACTTTTTTGGGAACCGTTGTCTTTTTTGTACTAGGCTTTTCGAAAAGTTTAGCTGTTTACTACGGAATGATGTTGATTTTAGGGATTACTAATGCAGGTGTGCGAATTCAGAGAGTGACTTATTTATTAGAAAAAGTACCGAATCAGGTGTACGGTAGAACGGGAAGTATTTTCTTTTTGACGAATATCTTTTTTAGAATAGTTTTCTTGTCGTTGTTTGCCTTACCTTTTTTTACTACGGGCGATAATGTGATTTATGGAATGTATATTTTTAGTGGATTCTTATTGATTTCGGGGATTATCTTGATTGGTTATCGAAAGACATTTTAGCGGATAACCCTTGGAAGGTACTGAACCCTCCAAGAGTTTTTTAATAAGCTGATAATTAATGACTTATCAACTCATCAATCTCTGCACCTGCTGGCATTTCAAACATAGATTGGTCCGCAGGAGTCGTACTTAATTCAATATCTTTGAAAAATCGGTGGTAACGTTGTTCTCCCAATTTCCCATCTGCATATTTATATCCTTTCATACTGTTTGGTACTAATAGGCCATTCACCTCCATCCAATCATCAAAAATTAAAGCATTGAACTTATCCCCTGGTTTGCCTTGGAAATAAGTCACGGTATAAAGTAGCATATACATTTGGTGCGTTTCAGCATCAAAATGTCCAATATAGTAATCATCTGGAGCATCACCAACACCAGCATTATAGCTGATCTTGATCGCATCGTGCATTCTACCGTTGATTTCCTTTTGTGGTAACACTTCGTAATTGATACCTGGATCAGTCATCACAAATGGGAAGGCGTGAAAATACCAGTATAAATTATGGAAAAAACGAGGAGACCCTTTACCAAAAGCAGCTTTATTTGGCGTAATCCAAACCTCTTTTCCATCGAATCCAACCGTATAATCTTTCTGTTTATTTAGGACTTTTCTAGTTTTTAAATCAGTTAATTGCCTTTCTGGATTATCATTTCTGTCAATGGTATAAGCCCAAGTTTGCATTTCGTTCCAACGTTTCATACCGCCGTGCGCTTCAATTCCTTGGAGTAATGCTTTTGGCATTTTAGCCATTGCCATTTTGTTAGCATCATCCATCGTCGATTTAGTGGTATTGCAAGCCGTAAATACAAATAGTAGGCAGGCAGAAGCTAAGCCTAATATGGTTTTGTTTGTGAGCATTTTTAAATATAAATTTTATGAAAAAGGACAAAATTACGGGCTTGGAAGGAATTTGACCGTCTTTTAGGAGACTTAATTGGAAAGAACAGAGGTTGTCTCAAAAAACTTAGTATATATTTTTTAGCCGAATAAAGTGCTGAAATCCTCCCCCTAGCCCCCTCCAAAGGGCAGGGCTGTTAAGTTCTGATTTACAAATTTTGAAGTGTTAAAGTTTTTATTAAAAAATGAAGATTGTCTAATGCTTTTCCCCCTTTGAAGGGGGTCGGGGGGATGTTTTTAGTGCAATTTACTGCAAATCAGCACCTTACATCCCCCTAACCCCCTTCAAAGGGGGAATTAGCCCCTACAAATTAAAAACTTTTGGAATAATTATTAACATTTTACCTCTTGCGAAATAGAACTTAACAGCCTGCCCTCCAAAGGGGGAAATGTTCTGTGCCATTTGAAAAGTCAGAATTTTTATTGGTCGTTTTTTTCAACACGAATCTTTTGATACAGCGACTATATCTATGGAGCTTTAATTATTTAAAAATAAACACCTTTTTCGTCACTACATCTTGTTGCGTTCGCATAGTCAACCAATAAGCGCCATTTTCTAGTTGCTCACTATTTAAATGAAGTTGATAATGACCTGCGTTGATTGAAGAGGGTTGTGCTAAGACTCTAATTGTTTTACCTGTAATATCGTGTAAATCAATCCTTAAGGGACCATTGGTGCTAACTCGATAGTCTATAATAGCTTGATCGCTAAAAGGATTCGGACGGATAACTATGCTATTTTCACCGAGTAGATTATTTGATTGGAGGTCTATTTGACGGTTTTTTGTTGTTGATAGATCTGTTTGAAACGAACTCGTTCCATTGCCATTATCATTGGTACAGTCTTCAATTTTTGCGCTGAAGGTACTTCCTGCTTCCGCATGAAATCCTAGACCGAAAACAATAGAACTTCCTGAATAAAAACTTACTACAGAACCTTCTTTGACGACACCTGCCGCATTGATCACCTCATTTACCCGATATTCGGCAGTCGGAATATCTGAGCCATTAAAATCCGTCATTAAATTTTGAGTACAATTATTTTCTTGTAAGAAAACAACATTCGTAGTTTGGTCTACAGTCGCCGTACTAGTGATTAACCCGTTACTAATTTGTGCTTGATTGACAATTACTTCAGTTAGGTTGGTCAATTGAATATCGTCAATATACCATCCTTCCCTTTTGATGCTATTATCATTGCGCATTTCAAAACGAATCAAGGCTTTTAAAGTAGCGTAATCTGATAAATCTACTTTTGTTTCTATCCAACCGTTTGATTGACCAGAAAATCCATTGTAATTATAATAAATAGGCAAATTATAGCCATTTTTAGTCATCTTAGGACCCAGATCTATCCAAGTTCCTCCATTGTCTGTAGATATTTGAACAACCCCTGCATCCCAACCAACCGTCCTACCATCATCAATAGTACCTGATTCTATATCGTAATAATGCTGAAAAATTAGCTCACTATTTTCCGAAAGCCCTTTAGCTGTAGCTAGAGTAAGACTAGAGATTTTCGTACTATTTGCGCCATTTCCATAGTAGGAAGTATTACCTATTTTAGCTCTATTGGAACTTTTAGTCCAAGTTGCACTACCTTCATTTAGGACGATCCAATTATCATTATCGGTTTCAAAACCATCTGTAAAAAGAGTATTTGGTGGTGTCAAATCACTTTTAACTTTAGTCGTTATCCGTCGCTCGATAGTTTGGCCTGCGCTGAATGTAATGTTTGGCCAAATTACCGTTTGTCCGTTGGCTTGACCTCCATCTGAAGCGGATACAAATTCTAAATTATCAGGCAAAAAGTCACTTAATTCCATGTTGCTAAGTGTATTACTTTGCGTATTGGCAGCTCTTAAAGTGTAAGTGATTGTATCGCCAGGATTAGCACTGATTTTATTGGCCGTTTTTTGTAAAGAAACTTTACAGAAAGATGGTATATCAAAAGCTTCCGTTCCATCTGTTTTACTATCACTTGATCCTTGATCGGCACTATATCCCAGCCCTCTTCTTGCAAAAACAGACCATATTAGGCATTGGTGATCTCCACCATATAATAGACGATCAGCTTGTAAAATAGCATCACGACCATCCACAAAACCAGGGTTGCAAACTTGTAATTTTAAGGCTTCAATCACTAAGAACATCGTTTTATTATTTCCTCCCGTACCATTATATACATCAGAATCCCAACCGTATAGATCAATCATCGCCCAAGTTAAATCCCATAGCATTGTTGCCCATATCGAACCAACTCCGTGAGGTATCGTAATACTGCTAGACGACAAAGTGCCATAGGTCATTGGATTGACGGTCATACTTGTGCTATAAGGGTAGGGGCGAATACCGCCGTCGTTTGGCCCTTCTTCAACCAACCAAGTGCCCATTGGTCGAGCCTTTGTTGCTACATCTCCTGCTTGCATGGTCATGACCATACCAAACCAATCAGACCAACCTTCTCCCATTTGTTCATTATTGGTCAAACAACTTGGGGTGCTAGGTCCACCAATTAAACGAGTTGAGATACCATGTCCGTACTCGTGAACGATCACTCCATTATCAAAATCACCATCTCGATTGCCACAGTTAAACATTTGCATTCGGGGATTGACGCCATCTTGTGGTGGTGAAAAATTAGCATTACAAACCCCTGAGCCATCTTGTGCTTCGGCATATACATGGTCACTTCCCAAACCACCTCGATTGAAGTTTTCTTCTTGAAAATTACCAGAAGGTTCGTCAAAACCATAATTATACCAAACGTCATGGGTGATATTATTCCAATAAAAAAGATTGGTAACAGCAGCTTTTTTATAAAGATCAAAAGCACCATTTACATTTAGTGGATTATCAAATTCTAATGTGGCCCCACCATCCGTTCTGGCAGCATCTCCGTTGGTTGGGCTATTGCTTCTATTACTATCTTCGTAGGCATCTACATTATTGCCTCTGGTTGTTGTGTAATTAGTGCTACCTATCTGATGCCAACCATTTGGGGAAGCAGTCGTGTTCGCATTCCAAGGACTAACTACAATAGACCGATTGCCAAAATTTGGACTTTCTATCGGTAGTGGATAGACATTATAGCTATTGGCTACCTTGATTTTTTCTGCGGTTAAGGCTGCTGCTTGATGTGCTGCCAACAAATTACTGAGTCGGTTACCCGTTAAAAAATCATGGTCTTCTTTATGTGTACTATGATCGTGGTCAAAATTACAGGTGATGGTTAGATTTATTTCTTTTTCAATTTCGCCTGTACTGGCATTGATTAAGAAGTTTTTATAATTGGAACTGCCTACTTCATCAATAAAAATACTCCATGCCAGTTGTAAATTTTGTTCTGCATCTTCTAGGTAAACCAATTTTAAAGGAATTGTCCGATTAGAAATACCTGCATTACTAATCATCGTAGATTGAGTTGGCGTGGTTTCGTCAGATTCTATAACTAATAATGCTGTTTGACTCAAAGGATATCCTTTGTCAATCGCTAATTTAGCAACAGCTTCTAAGGCTTGTACTCGAAATTGCTTTTTGATATTTCTTTTCTCTATTCCTTTTATAAAATTAATATTGGAGGAAAAAACTGCCCCATTTTTGATGTGTACGGAGGCACTTGACCCGTAAATTCCAATTTGATCTACTGCTTGTTGGTAGTAAATATGGGTAATGCCGTTAGAGGTATATTGATCTGAAATGATTGGCTTTAAAACGTCTTTATCTGAATACTGATGCTGGATGGCTAATTCTGTCAATGCATCTTCAGCCAATGCTAAATTTGCATTCTGGGCACTAATCGCAGAATAGCTCGATAGAAGCAAAAATATCAATAGATTTCTTATACTCATCATCGTGTTTGACGTAAGTGATTAAATTTTTTGATGGTAAAGAAAGGTGCTAATTAGGGTAAATGTTTGTTCTAAGATTCTGCGGTGGTTCAAATAATACTTAAAAGGGAGATTAATTAGGGGATGTAATAAACTAACTTTGCAAAGATTGAAATTTTATATATTAGTAACAACTATTTTTGATGATTTTTATAGAAAGATCAACATATTCGCACTATTCAGTCCGCTCATACACCACAAAAGAATAGTCATAAGGATTCTCCGCATCTTTTTCATAACGGATCCGACTTGTTTCCTTCCATTTTGTTAAATCAATTTCGGGAAAAAAAGTATCCCCATCAAAAATGCCGTGTATTTCAGTTAGAATCATTTTATCTGCCAAATCCATCGACTGTTCATAAATCTTAGCCCCTCCAAGAATACTTAGCACTTTAGCGCCATCCTTTGCAGCCGTTTCAATTCCTTCTTCAATTGAATAGCGCACCTTTCCATTATCTGCTTGGTAGTTTTTATTTCTAGTTATGATGACAAATTCCCGATGCGGACCAAAGACTTCATCACCCTGAGAAGACTCAAGCGTTCTTCTGCCTGTCAAGAGATAAGTTCCTTCGATCGTCGAAAGAAAAAACTTCGAATCAGCAGGCATATTCCAAACTAATTGATTGTTTTTGCCAATTACTCGGTTGTCAGATTTGGCAGCGACTATAATTTTTTGCATATTGCGAGTATAAACCATGTTGAGTTAAAAAATTGCATTCCAATCGCTCTATAAACCTATAATTCCCTCTCCCTATTTTCCCCAATATTTAAATTATTGTAGAACCAAGTCTTATGATGAAGACTTACGTGTTCTTTGGCTTCTTTGGCAACTTCAGCTTATTTGCTCTTTGTTTATTAAAGTAAAGAGTAGACCTAATTGTTTAGGTTATTAGTTGATTTTATGGAAGCCTTGGTAACTTTCATCAGCGTAAGGGAGTATGTTAAAGCGTATTATTGAATCGGTAACAATATAAAAAGCAGATTGAAAGTCTGCGTTACATTTTAATTATTTTTATTCTAACACTAATTACAATCATGAGAAATTTTTTTAAAAACTTTTGCTACTTAGCACTTTTGACAGGTGTTTTATTTGCATGTAACCCTGCACAACCTGTTGCTCAAACAGGAAATACTGGATTTGAAGCTAATTTCAAAGATAATGGTACTGGATTTTATACCATTGATGCAAAGACTGGACAATTATCTTACATGGTAGATTTCGGTGAAGATGCAGGTAACTGGCGAAAATTTGGCAATAGATACCGAGAGACAGGAACTTCTAAATTACATTTTAAGGCGGTTGAAAGAGGTATCGGTACTTCTTTTTACATTCTTAACGGAGGAACTGGACAAGTTAGCTTTATGCTAGATTATGGCGAAGGTGCTGGTTCTTGGACAGGATTTGGTAATCCACTAAGAAATGTAACGGTCACAGAATTTGAAACGAATTTTTCAAATAGTGGAATGATCTTCTACGTCTATGATGGCGTCGCTAAAAAAATGCACTTTATGCAAGATTTTGGTGAAAAAGCTGGATCTTGGTCTACTTACGGCGTGGACGAGAATTAGACGAGTTGCGAGTTGCGGGTTACGAGTTGAACCCGCAACCCGTAACCCGTAACCCGCAACCCGCAACCCGTAACCCGCAACCCGTAACCCGTCTCACGGAATAGCCATCTTACAAGCTCCATCCAAACATCCCAAATCTGCCTTCGTCAATAACTCACCGTGTAATAACTGGCAACATTCATTATTAAAATCACCTAAGATCGCTTCATATTCTATCAAGGTTGTTGGTAATTGCTCCGCTGTTAACTTTTCTACACTGACTGTTGCTATTTGCTGAAACTGCTCGGCTATGCCCTCCATATTTTTAAGCTTTTCTGCATATGCACTAAATAACGATTGCTCCATTTGACTCAGACTGTCTTGGTTAGGATAGCGTTTATTTAGGTTCTGCAAAGCCTTTAACTGTACATCGCTAAAGCATTTTCTATATTTCAATTGTTGATTTTGTAGCTCAAATAAAGCTGATCTACGCTCATCGTCGATGGATTGCTGGATCAAGGTAATTTGATCATTTGATTCGTGTTGACAATGTGCGCATAGTGGATATTGCTGTTGCAAAGTTTTTAGTTTATCGACTCTTTCTTGCTTGTCGCCAATCGGTGGTACATTAAAAACTTGCCGACTAAAGTTGCTTTCGATCTGGTTAAGGTGTTCTCTTATTTTATAAAAAAGATCTCCTTCAATTTGAGTCACATTGGCACCGATTTGTCGATAAATATTGAGTTTTTGGAGATAGCTATATAATTGATTCGGTGTCAATCTAGCTAAGTCTGTCTTATCTAATTCTGCTAATATAGCAGGTACTTGACCAATGGCTTTTAATTGCTCATCTTGAAATAAAAGATTATCAATTTGCTTGAAAAATTTATAGTAAGTAACCTCATAATTATCTTTGAAATAAGCTTGGTCTGTTGCTGCCTTTTCGTTGCGTGCGATTTCCTTTTTATAACCATTTAGAAGCTTATAATTTTGCTGAGCTATTTGGAGCATCAACTCCTTTTCTTCCTGCCCTTTATCTTTGGATCGACGATAATTTTCGCAATTGCGTTTTAGGTCAATTCCTGCCCTCAGCATATCTAAAAAGGCTGCTTCGGTTCGATATTGTAGTCCTTCTTTGCGGAATTCTTGTAAGTTATACAGCCGTTCATCAAAGTAGGGTTGGGCAATATCGACGTTCAATTTATGCGATTCTGGCAATGAATAAGCCGATTTATAACGCACAACCATCAAAAATGGTTTTTTATTAAACCGATTGGATCGAGTAGGCAAATCTTTTAATTGTTCTTCTGTTACGTTCGGGGTATTTTCTAAACTTGACCAGATATTTCCGTGAAAAGTCTTGACCGTTTTTTGAAAATCCCACTTTACTTGATAAATAGATGCAGAGTGTAATTTATATTCAAAGTCCTCATTGCCAGGCAGAATAGGTACGGTAAACTCGGAGACGATTTTGCCCCGATACTTGTCTTCAAAAAATGCCTGTGCTTTCCGCATCACGCCTGAAATTCCAGGATTGTCAAAAATTCGATCACTCAATATTTTATTGACACTAGAAGAAATTTGATAGGCGACTTCTAATAATTGATTTTTTTTGATGGCTTCGATTTTAGCCTTTGCTTCTAAGCCCCGACCATTCAACTCTTCATCAGTGATTCGATCAATGATTTTTCCTTGATTACGGGGTACTTGAAAAGATTTAGAATTGTGAATGTCAAACGCATAAAGTGGGAAGTCGATCATGTCCTCCTCATTGCGAGGATTGGGCAGTTGTAAAGAGAAATAAAGGGACTCTAGTATATCAAAATTACGAACGCCTGTTTGTTTGCGTTCTTCTCTAGTCAAATTTTCGGGCTTAAATAATTCTAGTGTTTTATCTTCGTTAATCAGATAAACTGCGACAGAATTATAGTGATATTCTGGGGAGAATTGTTCTTTGCTCTGCCATTCACCAATGGGGGCTGCGTGGATGCCGATATTTTGGGCGAGCAAAAAAAGAGGACTAATTACTTGAATTAGAAGAAATAATAAATAACGATTGTTTTGCATAGATTGAAAATTCCGATGAACTGTTTTGGATATGGAATTATAGAACGTTGAAAATCGGGGAAGTTACATTTGAGGAGGTGACTTTTTTTATTTTAACTTCTAGACCTAAGTAACGAGTAAATAATAACTCAGTCATTTCCTAGCTATTCTTTTGCACAATAACGTCGTTATTTTTATCAGCCATAGCGATGCTATGCCCTCAAAAAATGCCTAGTTCTTGCACAAAACCCGCTCGACTGCGCAGCGGGCGAGTAATTAGCTCTAAACGACCGATTTATTTTTTGCTCGTTACTAATTTCAAATAAACTATTTTCTTCAAGTAATTTCCTAAATTTGACTTTGAAAGTCAATGACTTATATTAGACTATATTATAGAATGGAATACCAGCCAGCTCTCGAAGGGCTGCCAGGTATTGCCTCACGAAAATTTTTAGAACTTAGCGACAAGCAAAAAATACGAAAAAACACCACATGACATTATTAGAAATCAAAAGCAAAATTGAAGATGCAGTACAAAAAGCAGATTTGAAAGCAGGATTAGCTCATTTTTTGGCAGCCGTCAAAACGGATAGCCGATTGCATAATGATATTATTCTACAACAAAGTCGATTGAATAGTCTAAAAAGAGATCAACGGATTGGAATTATTAGCTTCGATAATGCTAAAAGAACAGAGAACCAGATAAAATATGCTGTTCTTTCAATGATGGAAGATTTAGAACAAGAAGATATTCGGGATTTTTAAGTAGAAATATGATTAAATGAATAAATTTAGGATAGACTGTTAAATATTGGGCGTTTGTTTCCAAATTTGGACCATATTTAGTCATTTAATCATTTTCTCATTTAGTCATTTTTATTAAAAAGTGGATACAGATTTGGGCATATTTTCCAATTCCGCCCGAGGACATTTCTTAAACACAGAAATATCGTCTATTAAAATATTGCCGGGGTAGGGCGTATAAATACTTTTGGCGTAAAAAGCCTCAAGGATCAGGTAGTTATAATCTTCTTTAGGAAAAACTTCAAATTTCACCGTTTCCCAATCGGTATTACTTATTGCTTTAGATTCTGCCAATAGCTGACTTTTATTACAAAAATCTTTACCTCCATAAATACGCAACCGAATCGGAATATTGTAATTGACATAACTTTTTGAATGTGCCAATTGCATCGTAAAAGAATAACACTCCATCCCTTTCATCGGCTCGACTAGTTTCTGACCGATTACTTCGTAGCTACCGTCAGGGCGTGTAATCAAGCCCACATAAGTCTCTCCATCATAAGGTTCTAAGTAGACGCCCCAAAAACCTGGGAGGATATCAGGCGTAGACCCTTTTTTGCAACTGTGCCAGCGTTGGGGCATGGTCGCATCCTGCGGCTCGTCCTCAAATGAGGCGTTTTCCAAGCGCAAGTCTTGGGCGAATCCTAATATTGGAAGTAAGAGCAATAGAGAGATGATGGTCGCTTTCAATATATTTTTGTTTGAGTTTGGGTGGGGTTGGTGATGTGGCGTTATTTTTTTACCACATAGTCACATAGTTTTTTCACATAGAGCACATAGTTTGCTATACTAGATGTTGACCGAGCGGTAGCATTTTTTCTAAGCTAAACTTTGACTTAAAAACGTATAAAAACAAAGTCTAAGTCAAAATCTAGCTTAGCAAACAAAGCTTCTGCTCGAAAATGTCAAAGCTCCTGCTCGGTCAACATCTAATTTAGAAAACTATGTGCTTTCACTATGTGACTATGTGGTGAAAGACAAAGCCAAACAAAAGAAAACACCCCACGAATAGCCCCAAAAATAACCCTTTTTTACCCACCCATTCAATGCTAATTTTAGTTAAAAAAGTCAATAACTTTTCATTAACCCCCATAAGAGCGAAAAAATGTTAATTTTGTGGCTGTTAATCGTCAAAAAAACCAACTATTTAATGTCGGATTTGCTAGGTAAAGCCCCTACTAAACGTTCCAAACCGAACTATTCGTATTCCATTGTCAGTGTGGCATTGGTACTTTTTCTATTGGGCTTTTTTGGTTTGGTGCTTTTACAAACTCAGCGATTGATTGATGTGTTTAAAGAAAGAGTGAATGTACTGGTTGAAATAGAACCTGGTGCAGATTCTTTATCGGTGGCGAACTTATTGGACAACTTGCAAACGGCAAATTATACCAAAAAGAATTCGATTCAGTATATTTCTAAAGAAGAAGCGATTCAATCTTTGAAAGAAGATTTTGGAGAAGAATTCATGGCTTTAGATCTGCCGAATCCATTGTATGATGTGATTACTTTCAATGTGCAGTCCAAATTTATGGATGCCAATTTATTAAGTCAGATTAAGAAAAACTTTAAGACGAGTAATTCCGTAAACGATGTATATTACCAAGAAGGCTTGGTACATGTCATTGCTAAAAATGTACGAAAAATGGGCTGGTTTGCCTTGGCTTTCAGCGGTTTATTCCTCATTGTAGCAGTTACCTTGATACATAATACGATTCGTTTGGCTTTATATTCTAACCGCTTTTTAATCAAAAATATGGAGTTGGTTGGCGCCTCTTGGGGTTTTATTAGTCGGCCTTATATTCAAAAAAGTATTTGGCATGGCATATTGAGTGCTTTGATCGCCATAGTCGCTTTAGTTTTTGTACTTTTGATGGCTCAACGAGAAATTGTTGAATTACAGGCTTTGCAAGATATTCCAAGTGTGTTAATTTTGTTTCTGGCTTTGTTGAGTTTGGGGATTTTGATCAGTGGGGCTAGTACTTGGTATGTGATTAATAAGTATTTGAAAATGAGGTTGGATGATTTGTACTGATTTACTTATGTATTACGTATCTGACAATTCCTGTGTCTGATACGTTTTAGAGCTGGCAAAATTAGGTGTTGACTTTTCCCCACGGATAGATAAATACCACAGATTTAGACGTTGACGATTTTTAATAAACATAGATCCTTCGAGATCAATTAACAATAAATAAATAATCAACCTTCAATTACCATAAAAGATGAGTAAATCCAAAAGAAAGATAACGGCTACTAAGAAAAAAGGAGATAGTGCTGGTATTGCGGCAACTACTACTAAAAAGCGTATTCAACCAACAAAATCACGTAAGAAGCTTGGATCTACTGCTGTAACTATGCAAAAAGAGCCATTGATCTTTGGGAAGCAGAACTATATCTGGATGGGCATTGGTTTTGGTCTAATTGCTTTGGGGATGTTGTTGATGTCGGGTGGAGCAATGCCAAGTCCTGATGTTTGGGATGAGAGTATTATTTATAGTTTCCGACGGACTGTTCTTGCGCCATTTTTGATGTTGGCAGGATTAGTTGTTGAGGTCTATGCTATTTTTAAGAAATAAGATTTTTAAAAAATTCTAGGGTGCATTTCATTTTTTTGCCATTCCTTCCTTTTTCAAGGATGAAGGAGTGTAAACTCCTAACCCGCAAAGCGGACGGGATGGCATTAAGGATGGGTTTAATAAAAAAGAGAAAAAATGAAATGCACCTAAATTCTACTATTTGAATTTTAAGCTTTTTTGAAATGACATTTTTCCCCTCGGAAAGATGTCATTTCTGTTT
>CALDTJ010000502.1 GCA_937924145.1 uncultured Saprospiraceae bacterium | reverse complement strand
CATAGCCAAACTCAAGGTATCATCCACTTCTATTGCGTGCAAAACTTGCTCAGAACCAGCACATTCATTATCCAAATAACGACCAATCCAACCATGACTTAAATATTGATTGCTATCACTTGCAGTATGCCAAATATCCATGGAGCGAAAATGCGAACGATCAGGATTAGGATAGCCCACACTATTAATAATACTGACTAAACCGTCGTCATATAAAGACCGAAAATCAGCCATAGCTGGGTTTAGCCCTAGTTCATCAGAGATAGATAAAACTTCTGATTTTTGAATGCCTATAGTTGGTCGATTTTTATAATAGACATCATTTCTATAAGGAATAATCGTATTCAAGCCATCATTACCTCCTGATAATTGCAGCACCACCAATATTTTTCCGTCTCGGCTTTTGCCCGATAGTGGTTGGTTAAATGCATTTACAAATTGAGGGATAAATAAGGAAGTGGACGCTAGTCCTGTATTTTTTAAGAAATCTCTTCTTTTCATGATTTTGATTTTTGTACAGGCGACTTCAGTCGCCTAGTGTCAGAGAGGGAGTGTAGGCGACTGAAGTCGCCTGTACTTAGCACAATTGATATTCTGGCAACATCATCAGTCGCATCGTCAAACTTTTAATAAACGTCTCTTTAGATTGCTTGTCTGTAAATCTATTGAGGTCTGTCTGATGATGTTTACTATTGTTAGCTAGTAAATATTGGCTCAATTGTTCCAAGGCAATTTCTTTCGATTCCGTATTAATCGAACGAATGATTGGTTGTAGGTTAGCACTTGTCTGTAGTTTTCGAATCTTATTACGGCTACCCTTCCCTTCTAAATCATCCTTCTCTTTCATATTAAGTTCAGCAGCGTAGAAGATGGCTTGGGGTAAATTTAATCGTAGCATCAAAGTAGCATTATCTATCCAACCTTTTCCTCCACTCCAACCTGCTACATTTGGCGGATCAAAAAGAACTTGTCCTAATGCTTTTTGAATACCAAATAATGCTATTTTATTATTGACTTTTAAATCTAATTGACGAACTATACCAGCTAGTAATTCAGTCGGGGATTTAATTTTAATTCGCTGGTTTTCAGCATCATAAAACCAATCACTTAAAAAGATAGTCCGCATCAAAAGAGCAATATCATAACCACTATTGTAAAAAACAGTCGCTAATTGTTCCACCCTAGATTCATTGATCTTTGGGTTAACAAAATAGCTGTAAATCTTCCGACAAATAAAGGTAGCAGTTGCCTTCTTGGATAAAATAATATCAATAATATCTGTTCCGTCAAAATTTCCTTTTCGCCCCATAAATTGCTTTTCTCCATAATCATGCTGTCGGCTGCGAAAAACATATTCCCCTTTTAGGTTACTAGACCATCCCGTAAATGCCCTAGCCGCAGCTTTCACATCTTGCTCCGTATAATTGCCTCTACCAATGGTAAATAATTCCATTAATTCCCGAGCAAAATTTTCATTAGGCTTATTTTTTCGATTCTGTTGATTGTTTAAAAAACGAATCATGGAAGGGTCTTTGGCAATTGCAATTACTAAATCTTTAAAATTACCTAAAGCATGCTTTTTTAGGGTCAATAATTGATTATAAGCAAGACTACCCGCTTTAGAAGTACAGGCAAAATGACCATGCCAGAATAAGGTCATTTTATTCAATAAATCACTCTCTTTTCCTTCGCCCATCTCTAATAACCAATCGACACAATGAAGACGTGCTAGTCGCCTTTGTTCTTTACGCAAAGCTGTTTGTTCTTCTTTAGATAATTCTTTTCTTTTTTTCTCTAAAGAAGTATTTATGGAAGGTTTTGTCAATCGACCTCGTGATAGCTCAGCCGTTCGAAACAGCTCATCAACTGCTTGCGAAATTGACCATTGGCGTTCTTGCCATTGGCGAGGACTTAATCCGAAACCTGCCCGCCAAAATAAATGTTGGATATTTTGTGCTTTCATGCTTGGTTAGATCGTCTAAAGGATCAAAGGTTTAATCTAGACGTTTAGCATTTAATACTTTAACAGACTTTTAACGATATTTGTAATTCAATCAATTAATCTTTGAACTTATGAATGATACAACTCCACCAAAATTAAAATGGCTAGACACGGTCTCTTCATTTTTGGATAACAAATTTAGAATTCCAGGTACGGAAACTCGATTCGGCCTAGATTTTATAGTTGGGCTAATTCCTGGTGCAGGAGATATGATAAGTTTTGGCGTTTCCAGTGTTTTAGTTCTAACTATGGCTCGCTATGGCGCCAGTGGTCGAGTCATTATCCAGATGCTTTGGAATATCTTTTTAGATACCATAGTAGGAGCTATTCCGATTTTAGGAGACATTTTCGATTTGTATTATAAAGCCAATCGAAGAAATTTTGATTTATTACGAGATCATTATGAAGAGGGGGCGTATAGTGGAAGTGGAAAATGGGTGGTAGTATTCGTACTATTTATCTTAATTGCCATGTTCATTGGATTAATTTGGCTAGTGGCAAAATTAGTCGCTTTTTCTTGGGCAAACTTTGCTGCATTAATAGGTTAACCCAACCAAAACAACAACTGAGAACGTCTTTATAGAAAACAGTACTTATGATAAAATTTTCAGCAGAAAAATCTATTTGGCTAGTATTAATTGGTTGTGCTTTGTATGTAATAATCGCATGTCAACCTAAAGAAAAGATTACGCCTTCTCCAGAGTTTCTATTCGGTAAATGGAGCGAAAAGGAATCCGAAGAAATTATCCAATTCGGCGGCACCAATCATATTTTTGAGTTTACGAAAGATGCTTTTTTCTTAGAAAGGCTTTATTGGACGGATGCTTTAGTGCCTGATGATGACTGTGTAAATGGACATACAGATTTCTTTACAGGAACTTATCAATTAGAAAACGGTCAGCTAATCATTGATGGGTTATCTGCAAATGAAGACTTTGTATTAACTCTTCCAATTTGTAATCGTTCAGCAACCTACAGAGATACCTTTAACTTATTACAAGAAAACGAACAAGTCTTAATTTTAAATCCAGACGAAGAAGTTTATTTTCAAATACGGTTAGAAAAAAATTAATTTTCCAGCATAGAGTCCTACATTTGCTCTATGTTATCAGCACTCAACGATCGTCAAAGTTTATCCGCTATTTTATTGGTAGCTTATTTTCTCTTCATTTTATTTCTAGTTTTCAGAAGTCAAAAAGATGAAAATAGTGAGGACTACTTTTTAGCAGGAAGAAAAATGCCTTTCTGGGCATTATCCATCACTTTTATCGCCTCTTGGTGGGGCGGAGGTTCAGCCGTCGATTTGATTGACCAAGCTTTTAACAACGGCATTAGTTCCTTTTGGGTTTATGGAATGCCTGTCTTGTTTTCTACCTTCCTCATGTTCCTTTTCGCCAAAGGTATTCGAAAAATTGGGACCATCAGCCAACCTCAATTAATGGCTGCTCGCTATAATGAACCTTCAGCCAATTTACTATCTATTTTGATCCTGATCTTTATGGTTATTGGTAGTGCCGTGCAAGTGATTGTAATTGGTCGATTCTTTAGTACTTTCTTTGCTATGAGTTACGAAATGGCTGCTATTATTGGAACATTGATAGTAGTTGCTTATTCTGTTTTTGGTGGATTTAAAGGGGTCGTGATTACCGATATTTTACAATTCGTTTTTTTATTAATTGCGGCCATTACCTTATTCATCTATGCCTATAACGGAGCAGGTGGTTTTAGTGGATTAGAAACAATTGTCGAGCAAAAAAAACTACCCAATTTCTTTGATTTCACCCATGATATTTCCCAGAACATGGCGTACATCATCACCTTCGGAGCCGCATGGATGATTCAGGCAAATATTTGGCAACGGATTTCTGCGACTCGTACACCCGTAGATGCTAAAAAAATGATGGTGATGAGTTTTTTAGCATTTCTTCCACTTTATCTATTGGTTACTTTGACGGGTATGCTAAGTCGAGGTTTATACGAGGCAGTTCCAGAAGGAGGCATTGCAGCAGCGATGATTTTTGAACATATGCCGACTGTATTTTCTGCAGTCATCTTTGTGGGTATTTGTTCCGCTATTATGTCTACAATGGACTCCTTAATCAATACGGGTGCTTTGGTTTTAACCGTTGATTTATATCAACAAAAAAATCCGAACACTACGGATCAACAAATGGTAAAAATTGGTCGATTCGCTACCCTATTTGTCGCTTTATTGAGCCTTTTCATTGGGATCAATATCAACTCTATTTTAACCGTCTCTTGGATTGGTTCAGACTTTTTAGCGACAGGTGCTTTTGTACCTTTAGTCATGGGCTTTATATGGAAAAGGGGTACCTCAGCTGGGGCTATGGCATCTATGATTTTTGGAATTCTATTCTCTTCTTTTAATCTTTTAGCCGCTTTTGATATTGGTATTTCTGTGCCTTGGAAAATAGCCTCTACACAGCAGGCAATGACGGGGATGTTGGTGTCTTTTGTACTTTATGTGATCGTTAGCTTAATGACGACACCTTCTGAAAAAGGAATGGATTTTATTGAAAAGGCGGGAATGGTGGAAGTTAAATAGTAATCTGTACGTTTATTAGTTTCAACTGAATAATATTTGTTGTCGAGTTATCTTGTTGTCGAGTTGTCCATAGTGTCAGTCAACAAGATAACATGAGAACCCGACAACATGACAACAAGAAAACCTGACAACAAATCTCAACACTACCTCAACAACTGATTCACCTGCATTTTATACATCTTCCCAATAGGAATAATATGTTCAGCAATAAAAATTCGATTGCCTTCGATACTCTTAATGTGTTTAATCGCTACGGCAAAAGATTTATGTACTTGCAAAAAGTCATCGGTAGATAAGTTCGTTAATACTTCCGAAATTTTTTCTCGAATAGAAATCGTCTCTTCTGTAGTGACAACTTTGGTATAATTACCAGCAGCCTCCAAGTATAAAATAGTGTCTAAATCGACTTGAATATATTTCTTATTACTCCGCAGGAAAACACGCTGCCCTTCCACTTTTTGGCTAACCGTATTCGTTTTTTGAGTAGCACTTATCGGTTCTATCACTTTATTAATAGCCGTCAAAAAACGACTAAAGCTAAATGGCTTTAACAGGTAATCTACTACATTCAATTCGTAACCTTCTATGGCGTATTCTTGATAAGCAGTTGTTACAATTACCTTCGGTGGATTCGTTAATGTTTTTAAAAATTCAAAGCCTTTTATCTTGGGCATATTAAGGTCTAAAAAAATCAAATCTACCTCGTTAGAGTTCAGGTAATCTAATGCCTCTAATGCATCATAGCAGTTCTTCACCAATTCAAGATTAGGCATTAGGTCTGCATATTCTTGAATAATGCTATGTGCCATATACTCATCATCAATAATTAGATATTTCAGAGTCATAGTTTTATGGATAAATTCGCTTTATAAATATTTTCAGTTTTCAAAAAAGACAATTGATGTCTTTTAGGGTAAACCAATTCTAATCTTCGTTTTAAGTTTTTCAATCCAATTCCTGGAGGGTTCGTCTGTGGTTTTTCATCAAAATTATTTTCTACTTCGAAGTAAATTTCTTTCTCGCTAGCATCAATACTAATATGCACATAAGGGTCTTTAATCAAATTTTCTACCCCATGTTTAAAAGCATTTTCTAAAAGAATAATAAATAATAACGGCATCACTTTAATGCCTTCCTTTTGAATATCCACATCAAATTCAACTTCAATATCCTTATGATAACGCATCCGATGGAGCTCGATATAATTCTTCAAATACTCCACTTCTTCTTCCAATGACACCTCCTCTTTTTCCCCTTCATAAATACTATACCGCATCATATCAGACAATTTAAGAATCAACTCTCTTGCTTGCTTAGAATCTTTTGCTACCAATCCATAAAGGTTATTCAAAGTATTAAAAAAGAAGTGTGGGTTGACCTGACTTTTTAAATGTAACAATTCCGTTTTAGCCTGTTCACTTCTTAGATTAATAATGAATTTTATTTGTCTAAAAATCCAACGAGCTACTAAAAAGAAAAGGGTAGGAAAATAAAATACACTGGTAATAGCCAAAGCATCATCTTGCCTAAAATTATCAAAAATAATGAGCGTAATAGCTATCCCAAATAAGAAAAACCAAAAGGCAAATTGATAAATTCTTTGCTTATCAATCCTAGATGATCCTACTTTTCGAATTTGCTCTTTTCGTAAATGTAAGGCACTTAAGACTCCGACAAACACCCATAATAAAAGAAATGGTAAAGTAAACTCGATAGCCTCAAAAGAACATTCTACTGCACCGATAAAACTAAGTAAACCACCCAAAATAAGTGCTCCCCAAACTTCTTTTCCCCAACGATCTGCATTAATTTGGATATAATTGAACCGTCTCAACAACCATGAGATTGGCAAATAAAAAAAGGTAAAAAAGGCACTAAATAGACATAACCCACCCGTCAGTTCTATCCGATTTTCTAACAACACTGCACCACTTATAAAAAAGAGCAGTGTCAAGAGTAGCAGAAAAATTAGCCGTTTATTTCTTTTTAATAGCGAAATCATACTCAAATATAGGCTAGGAAAATTGAATAGTCAAAGAAGTTGTTGAACAGCCCTTAACTGACGTCCAACTAACTCGATTTAGGGATAAAAGGCCTTGGACGATATATCTAATCTTTGTGCCCCTATATCGAAGTAGTTGATCCCTAATAATAGGACAAGAATAAGTCTACTTCTAATTTGGATTCAAAATCAATCCAACTTATGCATACACTCAAAATCAACAACCTTTCAAAAAGGTATTCGAATGGCGTCCAAGCACTGAAAAATGTTTCGCTCGAAATACCTACGGGTCTATTTGGTTTATTAGGACCTAATGGAGCAGGAAAGTCTACCCTAATGCGCATCCTCTCCACCTTACAAGATGCAGATGAAGGCTCGGTGACTTTTGGCCATTTAAATGTGCTAACTCAAAAAAAGGAGCTTAGAAAAATCATTGGTTACCTACCCCAATCCTTTGGGTTATATCCCAAAATATCAGCAGAAGTTTTATTAAATCACTTAGCCGTTTTAAAAGGATGGACCAACAAAAAGCAACGTAAGGCAATAGTCGCTACCCTCTTAGACAAAACCAATTTATACCAAGATCGAAGAAAAAAATTGGGGGGCTTTTCTGGTGGTATGAGACAACGTTTTGGCATCGCCCAAGCTTTACTGACCAATCCAAAATTACTCATTGTAGATGAACCTACAGCAGGTTTAGACCCAACCGAAAGAAATCGTTTTCATAATTTATTGAGTGAATTGGCCGAAGATACAGTGATCATTCTTTCCACTCATATTGTAGAAGACGTAAAAGAACTTTGTACTAATATGGCGATTATCAATCAAGGGCAAGTACTCTTACAAGATAATCCTCGCAATGCAATTGAACAGTTACAAGGTAAAATTTATCAGAAAGAAATTCACAAAGATGAATTAGCCGATTATAAAGAACAATACGTGGTGATTGCGGAAAAATTATTCCTTGGCAAACCTATTATTCATATCCTAAGTGACCATGCTCCTCAAAATGGATTTACACCGATAGCGGCTGATTTAGAGAATGTTTATTTCTCTCAGATTTTTGGAAAATAATCAACCGCTAAATCGATAGTTCAAGTCTCCAGACTTGAACTCGATATCCAAGTTGTCTCCTGACAACTCTTCATATACGCTGGTCTGGAGACCAGCAGATACTGATTTTAAGTCTGGAGACTTAAAATATCGGTTCATTCAAAAAATCAAAACTATGTGGTACGAAATATTCAAATTTGAACTAACCTATCGATCAAAGCGATGGGATACTTACGCCTACTTTCTAATACTTTTTCTATATGGTCTTATAGCGGTAGATTTCCTATTCGGCACGCACTTAAATACTGTAAACTCAAATGCCCCTTATCTAATTGCCCTTACGATGGCAGTCGTTTCTGCGCTTTTTACAATGATTACCTCCATGATTATGGGCGTGGCAGCATTAAGAGATTTCGACCATAAAATGGAGTCCTTAATGTTCATCAATCCAATTAGTAAACTAGATTATTTGTTAGGCAGGTTTTTGGGTTCTTTTGTGATTTTACTATTTATTTTTGGAGGCTTAATGCTCGGTTTATTTTTAGGGAATTATATGCCTTGGAGAGCAGAAACTAGTCCATTAGATTTCCAAGTTTGGGCTTATATGCAACCGTTTCTTTTTATAGTTTTACCAAATTTATTTTTCGGTGGCGCACTCTTTTTCGTAGGTGGTGCTTTAAGTCGAAAGCTATTGGTTGTCTATACTCAAGGAATAGTTTTTCTAACCTTCTATCTATTCACCTTACAATTATCACAGAGTGCTGACAATAATTTCTTGGCGGGCGTTTTAGATCCATTTTGTTATCAGACCATCAAGGTACTAGTAAAATATTGGACCGTCGATATTCGCAATGTTCAGCTGATTCCAATAGTAGGCGTAGTCTTTTATAATCGGCTGCTTTGGATAGCATTAGGATTTCTGACTTTAGTGATTGGTTATTGGGGCTTTAGTTTTAATGTAGTGAGAACCAATCGTATCGACAACTTCAGTCGTCGCCTAATATTCAAACGACCACTGAAGTCGTCGATACAAAAAATTAATCTTCAGAAAATAACCTTCACCTCTCCAACAAAACTAAATTGGCAGGCAAAATTGATACAACTCCAATATCATTCATTGTTCTATTTCAAATCCATTTTAAAAGAAATTCCCTTTTGGGCAATTATCATTTGTGCAACAGCGATCATCTTTATCAATTCCATCAATTTGGGAACTTCTTTCGGGGTAAATAGCTATCCACTAACCTATATTATCGTTGAAGAATTACAAGAAATGACCGTTTTCTTTTTCTTAATGATTGTGGTATTTTATTCAGGAGAGTTAGTCTGGAAAGAGAGAGATACCAATATTGATGCATTATACGATAGCAGTCCAATTGCTGATAGTATCAATTTAATAGCTAAGTATTTTGGATTACTATTAACCTATGCAACTTTGTTGATAGCCATCATTATCGCAGGCATCGCTTTTCAGACCTCACAAGGTTATTATCACTACGAATTAGATGTATATTTTGTAGGATTCTTTTTAAGCACGTTTGTTTTTTTAGCATTATTCACTGCGCTTGCTTTCTTTTTTCAAACAATTGTTAACCATAAATTTATAGGTCATTTACTGATTGTCACTTTCTTTTTTCTGGGAATTATTTCACTAGAAATACTTGGAATAGATCATGGATTATACACATTTGGATCAGGTTACTTAGGGGCTTATTCTGACATGAATGGTTATGGTCATTTTTTAGCATCTTATGGCTGGTTAACAGCTTATTGGGCAGCTTTTTCTATTTTATTATTAATAATCGCAATTCTATTTGCACAAAGAGGAGTCGAGACTGAATTCAAACAAAGATGGCAGTCGAGTAAATTAAGGCTTACTAAACCATTGATAAAAGTAGGATTAGATGCACTATTACTCTTTATTGGATTGGGTTGTTTTATTTTTTACAACACAAATATACTCAATCGCTTTGCTTATCCTTCTACCCAAAATAGTTATCGAGCGGCTTATGAAAAAACGCTTAAAAAGTATGAGAACACGCCACAACCTAAAATCATAAATGTTAACTTAAAAGTAGAATTATATCCTTCTGAAAGAAATTATGTAGCAACTGGATATTTTATGCTTAAAAATGAATCTACTCAACCTATCCATAAGATTTATGTACAAAAGAAACCTGATGACGATCTTGATTTAGCAAGTGTTGATTTTTCAAGAAAGGCAATTAAGGATGCTACTTATGAAAAATTTGGCTTTTATAGCTATCAATTAAATGAGCCTTTATCTATAGATGATTCTCTTAAAATGGAATTTAAGCAGACCTACTTCACCAAAGGGTTTACAGAAAACATAGATACTAAAATAGTCTATAACGGCACTTTCTTCGATAATTTCGAATTACCAACCTTTGGCTATAATCCATATATAGAATTAGATGATGAAAAAGAAAGAATCGAAAATGGACTATTACCAAAAACAACTACTGCTAAAAGGCAGGATTCAAAAGCCGTAAAAGAACATCGTTCTGGAATGGATAGTAAAAGGATCAATTTTGAAATAATACTTGGAACAGCTGCTGACCAAATTGCCATTGCTCCAGGGCAATTACAAAAAGAATGGACAGAGCATAATCGGCATTATTTTCATTATAAAATGGCGCAACCAATGATTAATTTCTACCCAATTGTTTCTGCCAAGTATCAGGTCTTCAATAAAGAATGGACACCCCAATTCGATAGTCTACAACATCCAATAAACCTAGAAATTTATTACCAAAAAGGGCACGAATATAATTTGGATAGAATGATGTCTTCGATGGAAAAATCCTTTGATTATTTTACTGAAAATTTCGGTATTTATCCCTATCGACAAATGCGCATCGTAGAAACACCAAGGTATTTAGACCGAGCACAATCCTTTCCAAGCATGGTTACTTATGCTGAATCAATGGGTTTTATCATGGATATTGACGATACCGAAGATGTGGATATGCCCTTTTTCATAACTGCTCACGAATTAGCACATCAATGGTGGGGATTACAAGTTCCTGCTGCCAATGTTCAAGGTAGAAAAATGATTCTAGAATCTTTAGCTCAGTATTCAGCTTTAATGGTGCTAAAAAAGCATTATCCAAAAGAAAAAGTACAGCAATTATTAGCCTTCGAAAGAGAACGATATTTGGAAGGTAATGCAGTAGATATTAAACACAAGCTACCCTTAGCTTTAGAAGACAATCAATCTTATGTTTATTATAGCAAAGGTGCGTTGAATTTATATGCTTTGCAGGAATATATTTCGGAAGATAGTGTCAATTTAGCCCTCAAAAGATTTATCCAAGATTGGAACATTTTTGATGGGCCATTACAAACAAATAGATACGCTACCACCGAAGATTTATTAGGCTATTTTAGAGCAGTCACGCCTGATAGTATGCAGTATGTCATCAGTGATTTATTCGAAAAGATGATCTTGTTTGATAATAAAATTACAGCAGGAAGTTATGAGCAATTAGTTAACAATCAATATAAAGTCAACTTAAAATTAGCCGCCAATAAATATGAAATAAATAGTCTTGGGACGGAAACTTCAATTGATATCAATGATTGGATAGAAATCGGTGTATATGCACAAGATACCACAGAAACAGATCAATTAGTTTATACTCAAAAACATAAAATAACGAGTCAAATAACTGATATAGAAATCTTAGTCAATCAGGCACCTTCTAAGGTTGGAATCTCTCCTTTCGATATTTTAATCGACAAAAATAGCGAGGATGATCTGATAAAAATTGAGAAAAGAATTCATTGACCCAACCATTTTCGAAAAGAGACCGTCTATCCATAAAATCCCACAAATCACCCAACTGTACTTAACAGGTAATTCCCAAGGACTATCTAAAATTAAATAGTAATGGACTGGATGGTAGACATTGAAAAATGTCTACCATTTTTTAGTTTGAATCAAAATGGTTTTGTGTACTTTTGAACTCAACGAAAGTATTAGACTTTTTACCCTTTAAATTATAACCATCTGAAAATATCTTTTCCCGCTATTTTCCTCCAAAAATTTCTTCAATAGAAAACTATTCAATAAATTTTTGGAGAAAACTAGCGAAAAAATCTAAATTTCATATAGTCATTTTCAAAGGATAATAAGTCTATTAAAATCAATCGAATGACCCATTTACTCACACCTCCCTTTATAAATAATCCTGAAATTTTTAATGTTGGTCAAGAAAGGCCACATGTCCCCATAGTCCCTTTTCCAGACGTTGAAAGTTTTTTAGAAAATAATATTAAAAACTCCCCTTTTTATCAATCATTAAATGGACAGTGGAAATTCAACTGGGTCGAAAAACCTGCTGATAGGCCCATTGATTTTTGTACAACTGATTTTGATTATAGTCATTGGGACGAAATCGAAGTACCCGCCCATTGGGAATTAAATGGTTACGGTTATCCTATTTATGTCAATGACCGCTACCCTTTTCCCAAAAATCCACCTTTTGTACCAGATGATAATAATCCTGTCGGGTCTTATATCAAAGAGTTTGAAATACCGAGTAATTGGGAAGAAAAAGAGGTTTTCATTCAATTTGGAGCGGTAAAATCAGCTAGTTATTATTGGATAAACGGAACATTTTTGGGCTATAACCAAGGCTCTAAAACACCAGTCGAATTCAACCTAACCAAATTTTTAAAAAAAGGAAAAAATACGATTTCGGTAGAAGTATATCGCTGGTCAGATGGTTCTTATATCGAATGCCAAGATTTTTGGCGAATGAGTGGAATCACTAGAGATGTGTTTCTATATGCCACACCTAAAACTTACGTTCGAGATTATTTTGTACAGGCAGATTTAGTGGATGATTATGCCAACGGATTGCTTTCTTTGGAGGTTGAACTTGGTGGTAATGCGAATAGTGGTTCTTTGGAGTTCAAATTATTGCCAATTAACGTATCAGATACTTTTGAAAGTATCAGATACGAAAAAGACGACATTTATGAAGAAGTCATTCGTTTTGATAGCAAAGGATCAACTTCAATTAATTTTCAGCATAAAATAGTTAACCCCGAAAAATGGACTGCCGAAACGCCTAATCTGTATCAATTAGTCCTAATTATAAAGGATAAAAATGGCAATATCCAAAGTGTCACAGGTTGTAAAATTGGTTTTAGAAAAATAGAAATCAAAGATGCTCAACTACTAGTCAATGGCACACCAATCACCATAAAAGGCGTCAATCGCCATGAACATGATGAAATCAAGGGGCAAATTGTCTCAGAAGAAAGTATGGTTCTAGATATTCAGTTAATGAAACAGTACAATTTCAATGCTGTAAGATGTAGCCATTATCCTAATGACGCTCGTTGGTATGAACTCTGTGACGAATATGGCTTATACGTGGTAGACGAGGCAAATATTGAATCACACGGTATTGGCAAAGTAACTTTCGATTATGATAATTTGGTTGATTTTATCTCAGATGGTACTGATCCTCTAAAAGGGCCTGCTAGAAATCCGATATGGAAAGCAGCACTATTAGATCGTACTGAGCGAATGTTTGAACGTACTAAAAATCACCCTTCTATCATCACTTGGTCATTAGGAAATGAGGCAGGAAATGGAGATAATTTTGCCGAGTGCTATGAATGGTTGAAAGAACGAGATAGCACTAGACCAGTACAGTATGAACAAGCATTGGAAGAGTCGAACACAGATATTATTTGTCCAATGTACCCAACACTCGAACAACTCGAAGGCTACGCTACAAAAAATCCAGATCGTCCGCTCATTATGTGTGAATATGCGCATGCTATGGGCAATAGTCTCGGCAATTTTGTGGATTATTGGGAAATCATTGAAAAATATCCTGTTTTACAAGGTGGTTTTATCTGGGACTGGCACGATCAGGGATTGGTTAAACATACACCAGATGGAGAAAAATATTGGGCATTTGGGGGAGATTATGGGCCTAACGATGTGCCAAGTGATGCTAATTTTTGTTTGAATGGTTTATTGTTTCCAGATAGGACACCACACCCTCATTTGTGGGAAGTAAAAAAGGTTTATCAAAATATTGGATTCAAAGCAGTCGATATTAAGGCTGGTAAAATTGAAATTTTTAATCGGTTTGATTTTATTGGATTAGACAATTATCGGATCGAATGGGAAGTATGGAGTCCTAGTGGAACGGCAAAAAAAGGAACCATAGAAAATATTCAAATTGCCCCACAATCATCCAAAATAATTACACTCGATTTAGACTATTATAGTTGGAAAAAAAATCCAACAAAAGCCTACTTTCTAAACTTAAGCGTATTTACAAAAAAAGAAACCACCTTAATTCCTACTAATCACGAAGTAGCCAAAGAACAATTAGTCGTTCCCTATAATTCAAGCGTCAAAATCTTAGGTAAGGTAAAAAAGGAAACTATCAGCACTATTAGCTACGAAGAGACAACGGAAGACATCCACCTCCATCATCCATTATTAAAAGCCGTTATTAGCAAAAAAACAGGACTATTAACTGCTCTAATTTCTGATAATCGAACACTTTTAGAGAGTCCGCCTACCCCTAATTTTTGGCGTGCACCAGTGGATAATGACTTTGGTTGGGGAATGCCTGATAAGACCAAAATATGGCGTGCTGCCAGTAAACATCGTATTGTAAAATCTGTCGATATTACCCATTATCTCTCCACCACTATAACTGTTAAAGTAGTATTTGAATTGCCAGATGTACAGTCTCCCTTTACATTAAATTATACTTTAGCCGAAGATGGTTCTTTAGTAATTAGTGGTCAACTTATGCTTAAAGCGAATGCAGAATTACCAGAAATTCCAAGAGTAGGTTTACACTTTTATTTAAATAGGGCATTAAAAGATATTAATTGGGTAGGTCGAGGACCTTTTGAAAATTATCCAGATCGCAAGCATGCTGCGCATATCGGTCGCTACGATAGTACGGTTACTGAAATGTATGAACCCTATATATCACCACAGGAAAATGGCAATCGTTCAGATGTTCAGAAAGTAGCTTTTTATGACAAAAAAGGTGCAGGATTATTAGTGGCAGGTAATGATTTTAATTTCACAGCCATTCCATTCAGTCCAGAGGAATTGACTCGAAAAAAATGGGGCGATTTACACACTTATGATCTAAAAGATGAAGGGAAAATTTCGGTATGTTTAGACGATCAGCAAATGGGCTTAGGAGGAATAGATTCTTGGCTATCTGAGCCATTAGATAAATATAAACTTAAGACTGATTATTATAGCTTTAGTTTTATTTTTAAAGGAATCTAAAGTAACACAACTCTCTGAGATGTACCTACGCTTAGTAAAGCACAACTCAGAGAGTTGTGTTACTTACTAATTCCCCTCTTCATCCTCTTCTATATCATAAATCGTTGGGTCTGCCTCAGATCTTTGTACACTCATATCTTCCATCTTGTCCATGAAGTCAAGCGCCTCATTCCAGAAGTCTGTAAAGACAGGTTTGAGCTGCGCACCGACCGCCTTCATCTGACCAGGAAATTCTTTCGTATAATTATAAGTAACAGAAGTATCTTTAGTATTCTGATCAATCATGTGAGATTTATCTGCAAACCAAACCATTGTACTATAAATCAAAATAGATCCAGCACCTAAAACTACTCCTCCTATAATTTGGTTGATAAAATTAATATTCGCAGATTTTAGTAGACCTTCTAATCCTCTAGAAATTAATCGGAGGATCACCATCATAATGACAAAGGATAATAAAAATCCTGCGATAAACATCAAAGGATTTGTACTCTTGGTGAGGTCTTCTAAAAAATTAGTGAAAGCAGGCGCCATTTTGAAAGCTGCCAATAATCCAATGGTAAAAGAAAGGATTGTAAAAACGGTCTGGATAATCCCTCTTGAATAGCCCATCCAAAAACCAATGGCAGCCATTAAGACGAAGATAATGTCTAAAGTCATGTTCTATTTTTTCATAAAGCTAGGCGGTAAAGATAATTTTCACCCAACTATTAGTTGACGAAAACATCGTAGGAATCGTCAAACCTTCATCGTTTTCTCAAAGAAGGCTTGTCAAATATAGGGACTTCACTACAATTATTCCGTTAAAATAGACGATGTAGCATTTTTTTTAGACAGAATTCATAGATTGACTAACTTTATTAATTAAAAAGTGGTTTTCATTTGATAGATATGTTAGAAGAGGTACATTCCAGTTTTTCACTTTTTTATTGAACCCATCCTTTATCCTTCCCTTGAAAAGGAAGGAATGACGAAAAAATGAAATGTACCCGACAACAATGTAGTAAACAAGTGTAGGCAAAATTCTGTAAATTTGTAAAAATGAATAATCTAAATACTTATGAAAGTAACCGTTTGTAAAACGCCCAGATGGCAACTATTAAAAAGTGCCATTCACAACCTCAATCCAGAAGAGTTTAAGGCAAAAATGGAAGGCATTAGTGATGTCGTTTTGATTGATGTGCGGACTCCAGAAGAACATACTGTTAATGCTTTACCGAATTCCTTAAACATCAACTATTTAGGAGAAAGCTTTTGGGATAAAATTGAAGTATTAGATCCCTCTAAAACTTACTTGGTGTATTGTAGAACAGGCCGTCGAAGTTTACGAGCCTGTACCTTGATGAAAAATGGTGGGTTTGATAAAGAAAAAGTATTTAATTTAGATGGCGGCATGGCCGCTTGGGAAGAAGTTTTTGGATATTAATCATAAGGTCACGAGGTTATGAGGTTATAAGGTTATAAGGTTATAAGGTTATGAGATTGCGGAATTTTCTTGTCCACTACCTCATTACCTCATCATCTCATCACCTCATTACCTCGTCACCTCATCGCCTCTCAACCTTTCAACCTTGATAAGTCAAAAAAGCGTAGAGGAAATATTAAATAGGGCTAGGATCGAAGACATCGTAGAAGACTTTGTGGAACTCAAACGTCGTGGGGTCAACATGATTGGTCTATGTCCTTTTCACAATGAGAAAACACCTTCTTTTACGGTCTCTCCTAGTAAGAATATCTGTAAATGTTGTGGCTGCGGAAAAGGCGGTGACCCTGTCCAATTTTTAAAAGAAAAAGAAGACCTCTCTTTCCCAGAGGCATTGCGATACATCGCTAAAAAATACGGTATTCAGATAGAGGAGAAAGAATTGTCAGCAGAGGCCATGAAAGAAAAGCAGCTTTTTGATAGCTTGTATTTAGTCAATGATTATGCAAAAGAGTTTTATCAAAAAGAACTATTCGAAACGACAAGAGGAAAAAGTGTAGGTTTATCCTATTTTAAAGGAAGAGGGTTTCGAGAGGC
>CALDTJ010000501.1 GCA_937924145.1 uncultured Saprospiraceae bacterium | reverse complement strand
AAATAATATTTCAGCTTGATCTTCCTTTGAGGCCAACTCATACCATTCATCTAAATAAGTCAAGGCTTTCCGATATTCTCCTAGACTTTTTAGTAATTCAACTAGTTGTGGATAAATGCTCAAATTTAATCCTACCTCTTCACTTTCAACTTCACTCAGTTGTTTCAATAATCGTTCTAGCTCGACTTGCTTTTCTGTAAGATTTACTGGGTTCACTTCATTCTCAACAGTATTCGAGTATCCTGCTGAAGGCTCTCGTGTTACTGAGTTGTCAACCTCTAGTTCCACCATCCAAGACCGAAAAGACCACAAATCAGGCATTTTCTCCATAATGGATTTGGCATATAAAGCTCCTGCCCTAGCGGAGATCAAAACAATTAAAGAAATCGGAAATTTGGCTAAGGAATCTCTACGTAAGTTTAAACCCGTAGTAATTGACCGTCGGCGAGCGTTATCAATTTTAAAAACTGGTGTTTCAACACCTTGACTATCAGTCACTTCTTTTAGAACATCTTCGAAATTTTCAATAAAAAAGATTCCCTCTTTTAAGTCATAATAAGTCTTTAGAAGTTCTTCAATAGTGGATTTCTCCGCATCAACTCTGGCTATTTTTTTAGAAGGGAACTGTTGCTTTAAATCTTCTTTTAGACGATTGACCAGAGCATAATTATTATAATAAACAATGACAAAACGAAAAGCTTGATCGTTCCTCAATAATTTAAATAAAGGTTGGACTTCTTCGGTATAATTATCCGACATACTGCTGATATAATTGGGAGGCCTCTATGATAGGATTGACACGCTTGTAAGTACCGTCGTTATATTCTAAAACGATTAATTTTTCCAATAGATTTTGCCAACCTTGATTAAATGGAGTTGGCATTCCTTTTTCGTTATTTTCTTTTAGTCTTTTAAGTTGTTCTAAATCTTCTTCTGATAAATATTGAGCAGATTGAGCAGCTAATTTTTTGATACCTTTATCTAGAGCTTTTATATCTATAATCCCTTTATCTTCATCTGCAAAAAGGTAAGCGTAGTTTAGTATACGTAGTAATTCTCTAGGTGAACCACCACCGTGTAAAATTGCTTTTTCTACTGTATCTGCACTATCAAATAATTTTGCATCAATTCGCTTGTAAATAAACTCTTCGAATTTAGCTATTGCAGGTTTTATTAAGCTACCATCTTTCCGCTTAATTTTTACAAAAGGAAAAGGAATAACATCACTAAAAGTCTGTAATTTTTGATGCAAAGCCATCAATTCGATAGGCAAAGTAAATATAGTGTGTACTTTTATTTGTCGAATTCGGTTACTCTCTTCATCTACGATTTTTCGTCGCATATCTTTGGTAGCAACCTTCTCTAGACCATCTACGATAAATAATACCTCTAAAGCTATTTTATTTTTTCTTAGAGCAATATTAACATGCTGAATAAACTCATTAAATTTACGAGCAAAATCCGTAAAGTTTGTTTTGAAAACAGTTCGAATTTTAGTAGCATTGGTTTTACTACCCGATAGATTCCCTTTTAACTTAGTCGTCAATCCCAAAAAAGACAATATTGAAGGAGTTTTTGCCTCTACTCCAATCTCGAATCCTCCTTCTCCTTTTATAGATTTATCAACCTCTTTAATTCTTTCGTTAAACCATTTTTGCAAAGAACTCAATATCCCTTCGTTGATTTTTAGTTGATGTTTTTTCAGTTCTTCAAACAATCGTTCTAATTGAAAAATCAGAATATCCATGTACTCCATGTCATTCAGATCCAACCCATTATTATCATCTAGGTTACAAGTCACACAGAAAAAACCGTTAGCATGGTTCAATCGATTGGCAATCTTCGCCAACTCAGAGGTTTTTCCCGATCCTCTCATACCCGATAAAAAAAGTAAAGTTCGATTGTGAATATTAGCTTTTCGGTTAAAAATAAAAGTTCTAGAATTTACATTTAAGACCCTGTAGATCAATTTATCCTCAAAATCACCTCTTACTTTAGAAAAATCAGTAAAAAAAGCATGATCGGCAGAAATAGGTATATCAAAACGAACTGCATTGTCCACCTCTTCAAGAGTAGTCGCTTTCTTATAGTTTGATAAATCCTGTTCCATTTAAAATTATAGTTAAAAATTGCTTAGTACTTGAATAACAAAGCTATATAATTTTTTGTTCTTTACAAATCCTCATAGATATATTTGATTTTCTCATTTATAAAATGATCCTACTTTATATTTGGAAAGAGGTGTCGAAATTTATTTTTCTTAGCAACAACTAGTCAATCAATTCTAATTCCTAGTCGCCTCCTTCAATTGATGATACTTATTATTCATATCCACAAAACGAGTCTTAAACTCTTGCACTTTCTTTAGCATCTGCTGATTATTCTGTGTAGCCGTTTGATTGATTAATTCCAACTGTTCATTTCGTTCCATGATGCCATCAATTTTAGTTTTTAAAGTCGCATATTCGTGATGGACATCATAATGTTTCTTTTCCCAATAAGCCAAATCTTCTTTGAATTTTACGTTTTGTGCTCTCAAAGATCGTAGTCTAGCAACAAAGGCTTTATTGTCGTCAATCTCTTTGACTAGCTCAGCATTCTTATTGGTCAATTTTACGACTTGTTCTTCTGAAGTTTTCAACTTTGCTTTCAGCTCTTTGAACTGTCTGTTAAAGATGGTTCGATCTTTTGTCCACTCTTTCAAGTTGGTCGTATCTTGCTTATATTTTTCTGTTAATTTAGTATGCGCTTTTTCTAAGCGATCTAGGTCTGTTTTTAGTTTTTGGTTGGTTAGTTTTCTTTCTCTTTCTAATGTTTTTAGTTCTTCACCGTCAGTTATTGCAGTTGTCAATTTAGCTTTGACATCCTCTAACTTAGTTGCAGCCTCTGTTTCTTGAGTCGTTGCTTTTGCTTGTAGACTTTCATTTTTTTTCTTCAAGCGATTGATGTCTTTCTCTGCTTTTTTGACTTGCTTTTGTAAGGCATCATTCTCTTTGTTCGTTGCCTTTGCAATTACCTTTTTGGCTTTATCTGTTCTTTTTTTATAGAAATAACCGATAGCTGCGCCTATGGCAAGGATTAAAAGGGAGAGTAGAACTAGACTTAAGGTGCTTAATTTTATCATGAGCAGGAATTGTATCAATAGTGTTTATTCTAAAATTTTTCGTAAGCAAGTCTTTCCAGCACTCAAGTACTACGGTACCGACACAGATGGGCAAGCTAGTAATTAATCCCGTTAGGGATTGTATATTGGTAGAAAAGATACAATTTGACCATTTTCCTTGCGCCTTTAGGTGCAATATATATTATATAATGTACCTAAAGGCACATTCAGAACGGT
>CALDTJ010000500.1 GCA_937924145.1 uncultured Saprospiraceae bacterium | reverse complement strand
AGCAGAAAGTCAATGCTCCATTTTGCTGATAATTTTAACAATACTACCTTTGCAGGAAGTACAATAAGTGCGAATGAATCAAGAATCAATCAATATGCCGTTTACCGACGACGACCCGACTGCTGAAGAACGTAAAAAAGATCATATCGAATTAGCGTTCAAATCGCAGATTGGAGTCAACCAATTGGATAAACGGTTTTACTACGAACCATTATTTACTGCTCATCCAACGAAGGGTGCCCCTTATGGAAACATACCTTTTTTAGGAAAAAAAATGAAAGCACCAGTTTGGGTTTCAAGTATGACAGGCGGTACTAAAATGGCCAATACCATCAATCACAACTTGGCAAAAGTTTGTGGAGAATTTGGTATGGGCATGGGTTTAGGTTCTTGTAGAGGCTTATTATATAGCGACGAATATCTCAAAGATTTTAGTGTTCGGAACTTGATTGGGGATGACAATCCGCTTTACGCCAATTTGGGCATTGCCCAATTAGAACAACTCATTGCCCAAAATGAATTGTACAGAGTTCATCAATTATTAGATAAATTAGCCGCAGATGGTTTGATTATTCACATCAATCCTTTTCAAGAGTGGATGCAGCCTGAAGGCGATGTTTATCAACGCTCTCCACTAGAAACTATTAGCACTATTTTAGAAAAAGTAGATACACCGATAATTGTAAAAGAAGTTGGGCAGGGAATGGGCTATAAAAGCCTAAAAGCCTTATTGCAACTACCTTTGGCAGCAGTAGATTTTGCAGCAAGTGGTGGTACTAATTTTTCGATGCTTGAACTATTAAGAAGTGATGCTGAAAAATTGGCAGCTTATACCAATTTAGCACAAGTCGGACATTCTGCGGAAGAAATGGTTGAACTGACCAACAACGTCAAAACAGAATTAGGCGATAAAATGCTTTGTCAGCAAATCATTATCTCAGGTGGCGTCAAAGATTTTTTAGATGGTTATTATCTAATCAATAAAATAAATTGTCAAGCAATTTATGGGCAAGCCTCTGGTTTTCTCAAGCATGCACAAGGCGATTATGAGACTTTATATCAACATGTAGAACGGCAAATCGAAGGGTTAAAATTGGCGAAAGCTTATTTGACTATTAAGTAAAAAATGGCAACAAAGTCTTTCCAGTCCGTACAGACTGGAAAGACTAAACTATTAGCATCAAGAAAGATACATGAATCAACAAAGAACAATATCAGGTTTTTCAAAACTATCCAAAAGAGGTAAGATCAAATGGATCGTACAAAACTTCTTTAAAGACCCCGAAGTGGTTGCTAAAGAACTGAAAAGCTATTGGTTAAATAATGAGGCGCAGCAAAAAATCATTGATGGGTTTAGTGAAAATACCATTAGTAATTTTTATTTGCCTTATGGTGTCGCACCAAACTTTTTGATTAACGACGAGACCTACGTGATTCCGATGGTCACGGAGGAAAGCTCAGTGGTAGCGGCAGTCTCCAAAGCTGCAAAGTTTTGGATGAGTAGAGGTGGATTCAAGGCAGAAATTTTAGGGACTAAAAAAGTAGGACAACTTCATTTTTCATGGAATGGAGATGTGGAAAAATTAAAGCAAGTTTTTAAAGAATTAACCACAAAATTAAAAGCGGATGCCCAAAACATCACCGCCAATATGGACAAAAGAGGTGGTGGCATACAAGAAATAGAACTCGTTGATTTCACGGAAACAGAGCCAAATTATTACCAACTTCGATGCAATTTTGAAACTTGCGATTCGATGGGTGCCAATTTCATCAACTCCTGTTTAGAGTCTTTTGGTCAAACCCTCACTCAATTCATAGCAAATCATCCTATTTTTTCGGCAGCTGAAAAAGACGTCCTTGTTATCATGGCAATTTTATCGAATTACACGCCTGAATGTGTAGTTCGTGCCTCCGTCGAATGTCCAATAGATCAATTGGGTCAATTTGGTGAAATAGATGCAGAAACTTTTGCTTTAAAATTTTATAAAGCGATTCGAATAGCCGAGATTGACCCTTATCGGGCGGCTACACATAATAAAGGGATTTTTAACGGAATTGATGCCGTCGTATTGGCAACAGGGAACGATTTTAGAGCAGTCGAGGCAGGCGGACACACCTATGCTGCGAAAGATGGACAATACCGAAGTTTGAGTCATTGCAGTATCGAAAACGGTATTTTTAAATTTTGGTTGGACGTTCCTTTAGCACTAGGAACCGTTGGTGGATTGACAAGTTTACACCCTGTCGCTAAACGTTCGTTAGAATTATTAGGCAGCCCTTCGGCGGCTAATTTAATGGAGATTATTGGGGTAACGGGACTAGCACAAAATTTTGCAGCGGTTCGTTCTTTAGTGACTACGGGTATCCAAAAAGGGCACATGAAAATGCACTTAATTAATATTTTAAATCAGTTGGAGGCATCCGAAAAAGAAATGAAAGAGGCGGTTGTTTATTTTAAAGATAAAGTGGTTTCTTTCTCTGCTGTACGAGAATTTATTAACAGTTATCGGTTATCAGTTGTCGGTTTCGAGCGTAACTGACAACCGACAACCGACAACTGACTCACTGCAAACTACGCTTTCGACTAGTCTTAATCTTATAATCTAAAGGCAGCAAATTAGCTACTCGGAAATTTGCCCAGTACCCTGCCTCTTCGACCTCTTTAGCATTCAAAATAGTACCATATTCATTGACAACAATTCGACCATATTTTGACCAAAAGTAAGAACGAGGGCTATTATTAGTTGTTTGTTTAAAATCACCAATTCCCATCGTAGTACCAGCCACTTTCTGTCGTGCTTGCCCAATTTTCAGTTGTCTATTCGTAACCGTCAAAATCTGATTAATACTAATTTCATAATTTCCATCATCCAATTCACTAACAATCAAAGAGTCTATTGACGCAGGTTCATAATTGATGAACTCTTTGTTATTATTGAAAATGGAAAATCCTATTTCGTACGCACCTTCTTCTATTTTTTGTTGAACCAAATTGGCAAAAAAACTACGGCTTGTTTGCTGATACGTTTTAAAACGATTCCGCTTGAATCGAGCCATTTCTTTTTTACTACCTTCTATTTTTTCAAAAAAGACCTTTCCTTGATACAATAAATCGCCGTAATTATAGGATTCAAAAGACTCTAAGAAAAACTGAATTTGATAGCCTAAAAATTTATTTTCAATAATAAGTGGCTCTTTGGATTGTGCGGTCAACGTATTTTTTTCTTCGGCAAATAATAAGACCTCAGGATTCACAATTTTAATCAAATCTTCTTCATAGTCTTCGCCTAAAAACTCTTCCGTAAATCTTCGCAGCCAACGTTTTCGAACTCTAGGCTTAGATTTTTCTACCACGACTGCCTCTGCTAAAATTGCACTAGTAGCCGTTAGAAAAATAGTATCTGGAATACTTTGGCGATCCTCAATCAAAATCGTTTTGAGTTCATAATTTAAATGAGAAAAAACTAAGGCTGCATTTTGAAAATCAGTAGCAGTCAATTCAAATTTTCCATTTGCGTCCGTAATAGCCCCCGTCGAACTATTATCATAAAAAACAAAAACATCGGTAATAGGAGTTCGACTTTCTTCATCTGCTACGATGGCACTCACTTTTTGCCCATAAGCAGTATTACTTATCGAGCAAATCAAAAGGATTTTTATTAAAAAAGTTATTCGATTCATTAGACTATATTATGAGATGATTTAGTCTTTCCTGCACTTGAGTACAGAAAAGACTTGCGTATAAAAAATTTTAAAATAATCACTATTTTACATTAATTTGTGTAGCACCAACAATAGGCACCCCATATTCAGATATACCTTCTACTAAAATATCAAAAGTTCCAGTTCTATCCGAAGTGTAAAATTCTAGGTATGCCTCTCCTAATTCATTAAACGTAACTATTGGTTGCCAATGTAAAGTAACTCGATTGTCTGCTTTATTCGTTTGTGTATTATCTGCATTATAATTAGGCTGATAGAATGTTCTGGCTTGGTCATAACCTTGAAAAGTGAAGTTGGTAATACCTTTTAGTTCTTGAGGTTTTCTCTTTCGATCTTCGGGTGTTTTTAAATAAATCATAATTAATCCATTATTTCCGACTTCTCCGTACATGACCAATTGGTTTAAGCTACGTAAAATATCCACAAAAGCAACGTCCGTAGGGTTTAAAGCAGATACAAATTGTTCAGATGCTAAAGCTCCATTAATCATAAATCTAGCTTTATTAGATGACGAACTCACACTTAAACCCGTCTGTTTTCCTCTCATCGTAATACCACCAATTCCCTCATCCCAACTCATACCAGCCGCTCGTCCCATAATAATACTTAAAATATTTTCATGCGAATCAGGATTAGTTACTTCATCCATTCTAATACGAGTATCAGGTCTGCTATATAGCATGCCATCTTCATAATATTCAACTACTCGATCAATTTTCTTAGCCGTCACTTGAATCGAATCAATATCAATTGATAAATCGCCGTCTTCGTAAGCCAAATCATTGTTGAAATTAACCCGTTCTAAATTGGAAAGCTGATTCGTTTTATCCTTATTCCTTGTCCAATTCAAAAAAGTACGATCTATTGCCTCAATGGTAATCGGTTCTTTTTCAACAATAGAAATATTGATATTTCGATCACCTTTTAAGGCAAAATTATCTTTACTCAGTTTTCTTTGTTTTTTATTCAACGTGGCTGCTTGAAGAACCATTTCGGCATCTGCACTAGCGTACAAATTATCAATAGAAAATAATCCATTTTCATCCGTTTCAAAAGGAATCATAGATAAATTAGTCGTCAACTCTGATAAATAACCAACTGCTTTTACGGGTTCGGCTTTATCATTTTTTTTAGTAATCTTGCCAGTCAGTGATAAACTTTGTTCTGCTTGATAAGACTTGTTCTTAATAGGGTTTTTAAGAGCATCTTGCCAATTGAAGCGACGCCACCCCTGAGTCATTAATAGTAAATCAAGTACTTTTTTAGTCTTCTTTTCGGTATCTTTAAAATAGATAGTTGGTTGCTCAATTTTACCTTTAATATCGGAAGAGAGTAATAGGTAACTTTGAATATTATCTTTATCAACAAAGGTATTGTCTAAAGAATTGTCAACGACCGTCAAAGATAAATCAGCAGGAATCATCTGCCCATCATCATCAAATAAATCCAACTTTAGCTGTACTTTTTCTCTTTTACCATAAGTCTCCTTATTTGTAGAAAAATCCACATTAAAGTTATCAATACCATCGTGATTAAATACTAATCTTTCGGCTCTAGGTTTGCCCAGTTCATCAAAAAAGGTAAAGTGTAAAATACCATAAGGAATATCCGAAACAGCTAATTCCAGGTTTGTCTTTTCTTCATTAATTGGTTGTTTTAAAAACAACTTTCCTTTGGCCTGTCCAATAATGTAGCCTCCACCTCCATTTGGCAAATTAGTCGTTACATCAATATGAATCACTTCTTCGGAGCTATTGTTAATGTCTAATACTACGCCCTCTATTAAAGCAGTCGGTAAGTCCACTTTAATTGCTTTTCCATTATGCTGACCTTCAAATGTATAGGTAC
>CALDTJ010000499.1 GCA_937924145.1 uncultured Saprospiraceae bacterium | reverse complement strand
CCTCTTGTCAGTACAACTAATTCAGTTTGTGAAATAATAGTTGGAAATAAATGCTCATAGCCTATAATATCTTCCTCACTTAAGATCAAAATATCGATCCCAAGCAATTTATTCCAATCTAGAATCTTCGGGCTTACTACCCGAGTCTCTTCGTCCCATTGTCGAATCCAGCCTTGTGGCGTTGCAGCAATAATGGTATTTGGAGAAAAGGCTTTGATTAAATTAAAATCCACCTCATCGGCTATTGGTCCGAGATGTACCAAGGGCACATTTTTCCAATTAGCAGGTAGATCCGATGCTAAAATAGTAGCAGCCCTTTTGTAAAGGTATTGAGTGCGGTCATTGCCTTGATAGACATTGGCAAAAATCGTGGTATGGTCTGAAGGCTTATTATGAATAGAAATATTGGCGAAAGCCGAAAGGAAGGAGAAATCATCACCAAAACTGGTCAAAACACCTGCTTTTTTGCCTAAATGATGTGCAGCGAGACTACAATAGGCAGAGGAACCACCGAGTGCATAACCGTCTTCAACGATGTCTTGGCAAACGTGACCTATACAAAGATAATCCATTGACAATAGTTATCGGTAGCACGGACTTTAGTCCGTCCTGTTCAAAGGTCTTTAGACCTTTACAAACTGCCTGATTTATTTGACATTTGCCGACCTAAAGGTTGCCGAACAAGACAGGCTAAAGCCTGTGCTACCAACTATTTTAATAATAATAATCTAGTCCCAAGTGAGTGATTAAATCTTCACCCTTCATGTGACGTAGTGTATTATTGATCTTCATCAATTGCTTGAATAAATCGTGCTGAGGCGGTAAGCCTTTCTTCGTCTGAGGCGACTTAAAGAAGAATCCAAGGTACTCTTGAATCCCGCCTTTAAACTCAGAACGACTAGCCAAATCCAATAATAAAGCTAAATCTAATACGATTGGAGCCGCCAAAATAGAATCTCTACATAAGAAATCCACTTTGATTTGCATTGGATAACCCAACCAACCAGAAATATCAATATTATCCCAGCCTTCCTTATTATCACCACGAGGTGGGTAATAGTTAATTCTTACTTTATGGTAAATATTACCGTATAATTCAGGATTCAATTCAGGTTGTAAGATGTGCTCGATTACTCCTAATTTAGAAACTTCCTTTGTTTTGAAGTTATCAGGATCATCTAATACTGCACCATCTCTGTTTCCTAAGATATTCGTAGAGAACCATCCGTCAACACCCAAAGATCTTGCTTTGAAACCAGGCGTTAAGATCGTCTTCATCAATGTTTGACCAGTTTTGAAGTCTTTTCCACCGATAGGAACGCCATTCTTCTTAGCCAATTCTACTAATGCAGGAATATCTGCCGATAAGTTCGGTGCACCGTTTGCATAAGGAACACCCATTTTGATCGCCGCATAAGCGTAAATCATACTTGGTGGGATATTCTCGTCATTTTCTCTCAGCCCTTTTTCTAAAGCTTTGATATTTTTGTGACAAGGAGCTTCTTCCATGTAAATTTCAGTAGAACCACACCAAACCATTACTAAACGGTCACAGCCATTCTTCTTTTTGAACTTCTTCATATCGTCCATCAAGGCATTAGCCAAATCCATTTTGGTTTTGCCTTTCTTGATATGTGTACCATCCAGTCTTTTGACATAATTTTTGTCAAAAACTGCCTTCATCGGCTTAATAGCTTTCAATTCGTTTTTGATTTGGTCTAAAAGACGCTTGTCCAAAACTTCCGCCTTCACGGATGCTTTATAAACATTGTCCTTATAAACATCCCAACCACCGAAAACCATGTCGTCTAAGGATGATAAGGAAACAAATTCTTTGATTTTTGGGTAACGTTGTTCGGTTCTTTTACCCAATCTGATTCTTCCCATCTGTGTGTAAGAACCAAAAGGCTGAGCCAATCCTTTACGGACAGCTATAACCCCAGCGATGAAAGTCGTCGCTACGGAGCCCATACCGGGTGTCAAAACACCTAATTTACCTTTTGCAGGTTTGATTTTTGTCTTCTCTGCCATTCTTTTGTTTAATTTTTAATAAAAGTGGAATAAATACGGTGTCCGAAAAATGATTCTAAGTAGATACTCAAAAGAACACTTACTTAAAAACATTGAATCGTCACCTATGAAATATTCCCAAATTCTGTGGGGCAAAATAACGTTGAATACCAACCAATAAACTTCGAATATCGACTATTCATCATTTATAGTTCATCATTCATCATTATCTTAAAGCCATTTGTTCTCCTTATACCAATGTATAGTTTCCAAAAGACCTGATTCAAGGTCGAAAGCGGGGGCAAAGTTAAAATCATTTTGCAAAGGTGCAATATCCACCTGCCAATTTTTTGATTTTAATATTTTGACCTTCTCTAAATTGAGGACGGGCATCTTGCCAGATAGTCTGCCAAACCCTTCGCCAATCGTAGCCACCAATTGAACAACACCAATTGGAATATTGATTTTTATTAATGGTTTTTTATTTAATGCTTTTGCAGCAATTTTTCCTAAGTCTTGTGTTGGATAAGCATTTCCGTCAGAAACGAAATAGGCACTCTGAGCCTTATCCGATAATGTGCCATCTAATACCACTTTTACAAGGTCTTTCACATAGATAAAAGCCATTTTCTGCGGTGTTCGCCCAATATGACCTTCTAAGCCTTGATTGAAAGCTTTGAAAAAAGTAAAAATTTCTGTTTCTCTCGGCCCGTAAACACCTGTCGGACGAAAAATTAAGTATGGAAAATTTGATTGACTTTTCAACCATTTTTCTGCGGCTAATTTACTTTCGCCATAAGTATCTATGGGTTGTGGTGTATCCGATTCTTTCACATACCCTCTCCCCAAATTATCCGCAGGTCCATAGGAGGCGGCACTACTGATGTAAGTGAATTTTTTTAGATCCAACTGCACCTCCTGCAAAAGTTGCGCAAAATTAACAGTTATATCTGTATTATAGGTGAAAAAATCAGCTTTTTTATTAGCTTTAACTACTCCTGCATTATGAATCACATAATCGAAGTTGATTTGCTGCAACCGATCTCTTAAATCACTTAAATCGTTGAAATTCAGTTCGAAAAAGTTGATTCTTTTGTCTTGTAAATATTTTTTACTGCTCGTTGCTCGAATGCCGGCATATACTTCTAGCCCTCTTTTCAATGCCTCTTCGACTAGAAAGCTACCGACAAATCCACTTGCGCCTGTAATTAGTATTTTTTTCATTTAATGTTTGTGTTTTTCACCGCACAGTACCTGGATCAATATTAGAGGTTATTTATACCACATAGTCACATAGTTTTTTCACATAGAGCACATAGTTTGCTTTTCTAGATGTTGACACGAGCGGTAGCATTTTTTCATAGCTAGATTTTGACAAAACTTTGTTTTTTTGTCAACATCTAACTTAGCAAAATGCTAACGCTCGTGTCAACTCTAATAAAGCGTCAGAACTACTGCTCGGGTCAACATCAAGTAAAGAAAACTATTGTGCTCTATGTGCTTTTACTATGTGACTATGTGGTAATCCTAATATGGTTTTGAACTTTAGTATCATATGATTATGAGTTGAAAACCTTATAAAATCTTCCGCATCGTCCAATTAGTAAAAGCCAGCTCATCCGACCCAATTTGATCCTCCAATAACACCTCAAACCCCAGTCGTTCATAAAACTTTACCGTCCAGTATCGTTGGGTAGAAAGGGCTAAAACTGGATTTTTCTCCTTGGCTTTTATCTTTTCAAATTCTTGTTGTAAAATTTTAGTGCCCAAACCTTTGCCTTGCCAAGTTGGTTCGATGACCATATTATTTAAATAGCGATAAGGCTGTTTGGTGCCCATTGCTTGATGCAAATGTTTTTCAATTCCATCACCTACTTCTAATACTCTTGGTAATGCCGCCCAGCCCATTTTGAACGGAATCCGCAATAAGCCAGCCTTTATTTTTGCCCACAAACCAATTTTGATCTGGTTGGGTTTAGTCCAAAAGCCCATAGCTTTAGTGATGTCATTTTCAGTTATACAAAAACTTTCTGCCCCGTTTGCTAGTTGCAATTTTAGGTTAAGTTGCAAAAGCCAAGCTAACTCTGCTTTGATAGTCGATGCATCTCTACAAAAATATTGATGAGCAGGATTGTCATGGAAACATTCCGCTAATAAGTGACCAGCGGAACTATAATTTGAAGGTTTTATTGTTGCTAAGACCGGTTGAGTGTTGGTGTTAGTCATTTCTTTGGCAATAATCTGATGATTAATACGAGTATCAAGATTAAGACAAACGGCAGATACTCAACCCCTATACCTAGTACTCTTTTACCATAGGTTATCAGAAAAATTAACCAAATCCAGTAACCTCCAACGGTATGCAATAACTTCCAATTTTTGCGACTAAGATATTTTGAAAACGTCTCAAAGGAAGTCAATAGCATCATTACAGCAAAAAAGTAGGCGAGGCCACCTCCCATTAAAGAACTACTATCCGCTAAAGTAAATACAGGATGAAAAACTTGTTGTAATAAAACCAAAAAAAACAAGTGGATTAAATGATTGATAGCAAACGAAATCCCGAAATATTTTCGATTCATTAACCACCAAAAAGATAAAGAATTCTTTATTAATTTATGTGCAGCAGATGCTGCAAATGCCATGCAAAATAGTCCAAAACTGATCTTCGCAGACCATGCTATTGCTGTTCTATTTCCTTCTTCGTTAAACCCTATGAAAAAAAAGAATGCGGCGTATAGGAGGATGGGCAAACCTACTGCTAGTTTTACTAAATCCCATTCCCAGATGCCTCTACTTTCTTGGTTGGTTGTCATTGATTGTCTTAAGATTTTATCTTTTTACGATTACCTCTTGGTTTTTTACCAAATTTTTGTTCATAAGCTAGAATATGCTGAGTCTCTATCTGCTCGGCAATTTTTCTTCCAGCTATATTCTTGATTAAAATTTTGGCAGTATAGCGATTGGCATCTGCGGCAAGATTGTAGATATCAAGTTGTTCTCGAATTCTGAGGGAAAATCCATCTTTATTTAATGGATAAGCACTAATACCGTATTTGAAAATCTCTTTTTTGTGAGTATCCCAAATTTGATAAAGGTGGTGAGGCTTATTATTATTTAAATTATTTCCGTGAATCGGCTGTATCTAATTAATTTTTCCATCCTAATTCGTTCGAATATGTCATATAATTGAACAATGGTAAATAAGAAAATTCTTTTCCCGTTTTTCTTTCCCAAGCATTGGATACCACGTAGAGTAAAGCCTCGAAATAGGTATCTTTAGGCATGTCTTTGGGATTTTCTAAAACCCAGTTAAAATATTTTTCACCATTGGCTACTACACACGCTCGAACATCCAGAAAATGGTCTACAGAAAATGTTTGTCCTTTTTTATAGGACAATTCGCCAATATTTTTAGCAAACTTTTTTCCGTCCAGTAAAAATAATTTTTCTGATAAGATGTCCTGAAATTCGTATAATTGCCTTACTGGTAGCGTCGTTAAATGATTAACTACTGGTTCAACGATTTTTAAATCTTCTCCTTCCTCCCAATTTAGTAATGAAATGATTTTCCAAAAGGTAGCCTCCGTCATTCGAGGGTTACTTCCTTTGGGATAGACTTTAATTTCCAGCTCAGCCCCTTTCCCGTGGTCATCTTCTAAGTTATGAATAAATTTTTTATTCAATTCTTCTACTTTTATCTTATAGACTGCTGTCTGCATATTTTAGTAGTTTCTAGATTTTAATGTTTTCAAATATACTACTTTTTCTTCAAATAATTCTGCTTAATCAAGAGACTTCTAATTGTAAGCTATTTACATCAAGGATCAAGTTGTACAGTATAACTCAAAAAAATATGCGTTTCTTGAAGTGCTATTTGAATTTCTGTACGCTACTTTGTTTTCCCCACGGATAAATAAACCCCACAGACCAGCACGACCGCGCATGCGGGCGGGTCTAGACGTTGACATTTAACACGGATTTTATGATAACACGGAATTAGACGTTGACCTATACTACAGAATTAGATGTTGACAAAATCAAGATGTTTACGCCTAGTTCCGTGTTAATAATTTCGACATGTTTATCGAAGTAGTTGACACTTTTGTTTTTTTAATTAAAAATGTAAAATCTAAAAATCAAAATTTAAAAGTGAGTTATTGGCCATATTTAACTGATAATCAATTAAATAACTACTGCTCTCTACTTTTCAA
>CALDTJ010000498.1 GCA_937924145.1 uncultured Saprospiraceae bacterium | reverse complement strand
AATTCAAACCCTAACATTCCTGCTGTATGATTAATGAATGGGCCTGTGGCAATAATAACTTGATCTGCTTGAATGGTTGGTTTAGTACTCAATTGGATGGAAAACCCGTTATCATTTTGGTCTATATTTTCAATTGCGCCTTCTATAAATTTCAATCCTTTTTCTTTGGCAATTTGTAGCATCAAATTCGCCATCGTAATAGAGTCCACATTGCCTGCTTTTTTTATAAAAACAGATTTTTCAATACTTGGAGAAAGGTGCGGATGATCTTTATGAATAATCGCTGGATTGGTTTCTACCTTATTTCTTTTTTGAAATTCGGGTGCATTATCATCTGCGAAAATAGATTTATTAGCGTCATGACTCACAAAATGATAGCCAGAAAAGTCTATTTTAAAAGCAGCCTTACCATGCTCTTTTAGCAACTCTTCCATTAAGTCAATGCTATGACTACTCAATGCCTCCATACTCGGATGCGGCCAATAATCTCTAAAATTTTCACCTGATTTGCTTGAAGTGAAAGTTAACGGTTGATTTTTGTCAATCAGAGTGATTTCAATTTCAGGTAATTCTTTCTGCAAATAATAGGCAGTTGCAATGCCTGCTATTCCAGCACCACAAACCACTATTTTTTTAGACTTATTCATTTTGGTAAATTATGCTGTAAATACAGACTGAATGATTATGGGTGATAAGATTAAAACTAGGCAGGTACATTCTGATGCTCATAAGGACAATGTCGGCACTTGCTCCCACAACAGAATCCTCTTTTCAAATGATAGGTTTCTGTCATGACAAACAGGCCTTTATCGAAATAGTAGTCTACACCTTCGACTGGTTTTGAGGGTGGTTTTGATACTGTTTTATTATTCTTCTTTTTTGACATTTTTTTATTGATAATGATTTTTTTTGACGCTGAAGGACGCTGTTTCAGTTATGATTTTTTATGTTTTCTTTTCTAACGTGTTCCATATCATGAAAGCAAAACATAAAAATTCATAAAAAGTCTGCGTCCTTCTGCGTCAAAAAATCAGCGTCAAAAAAACTACATACTCCGACGATACTGCCCACCAACCGCAAACAAAGCATCCGTCACCTGCCCCAACGTACAAATCTTCACACAATCCATCAAATGCTCAAATACATTTTCATTGGCAATAGCGGCATTTTGTAATTTTTTCAAAGCCTTTTTAGCAGCAACTTCATTGCCTTTATGTAAGACTTGTAAATTCGCAATTTGCAACTCTTTTTCTTCGGTAGTCGCTCTAATCACTTCCGACGGAATTACTGTTGGCGACCCTTTTGAGGATAAGAAGGTATTGACTCCAATAATTTTATACTCTCCTGTATGCTTTAACATCTCGTAGTGCATACTTTCTTCCTGTATTTTACTACGCTGATACATCGTTTCCATTGCTCCCAAAACACCTCCTCTTTCTGTGATTTTATCAAACTCACCTAAGACTGCCTTTTCTACTAAATCTGTCAACTCTTCGATGATAAATGCACCTTGTAATGGGTTTTCATTATTGGCTAGCCCCAATTCATGATTGATAATCATTTGAATGGCAACTGCTCGTCTTACACTTTCTTCCGTTGGTGTTGTAATCGCCTCATCGTAAGCATTGGTATGAAGAGAATTACAATTATCATAAATGGCATAAAGTGCCTGTAAAGTCGTTCGAATATCATTAAAGTCAATCTCTTGGGCGTGTAATGATCGACCAGAAGTTTGAATATGGTATTTCAACTTTTGCGAGCGTTCATTCGCTCCGTATTTATGCTTTAAAGCCTTTGCCCAAATTCTTCTGGCTACTCGACCAATTACCGCATATTCTGGATCGACACCATTGGAAAAAAAGAAAGATAAATTCGGTGCAAAATCATCAATATTCATCCCTCTTGCTAGGTAATATTCGATGAAAGTAAAACCATTGGAAAGCGTCAATGCCAATTGCGTGATCGGGTTCGCTCCTGCCTCTGCAATATGATAACCAGAAATAGAAACCGAGTAGAAATTCCTAATCTCCTTATCTATAAAATATTGCTGGACATCGCCCATTAATTTTAAAGAAAATTCAGTAGAAAAAATACAAGTATTCTGTGCTTGATCTTCTTTTAAAATATCAGCTTGTACCGTTCCCCTAACTGCTTTAAGTGCTTTTGTTTTTAATTCCTCGTAAACGGTAGCATCCAAAACTTGGTCGCCTGTCAAACCCAATAACATCAAGCCTAAACCATCATTTCCTTCTGGAATATCCCCTTCGTATTTTGGTCTTGCTAAGCCATTATCATCATAGACTGCTTTTAACTTCGCCTCTACCTTATCTTCTAAACCATTTTCTTTGATGTAAATTTCACATTGTTGGTCAATCGCCGCATTCATAAAAAATGCACAAATCGTAGCAGCAGGCCCGTTAATGGTCATCGAAACCGAAGTCTTTGGATTGCATAAGTCAAATCCAGAATACAACTTTTTAGCATCGTTCAATGAACTAATATTCACCCCTGAATTACCGACTTTCCCATAAATATCTGGTCGATGATCTGGATCATTTCCGTATAAAGTCACTGAATCAAAAGCCGTTGACAATCGCTTGGCAGGCATTCCTTTGGATAAGTAATGAAACCGTTTATTGGTCCGTTCTGGTCCACCTTCTCCTGCAAACATTCGAGTAGGATCTTCGCCTTTTCTTTTGAATGGAAAAACTCCTGCGGTAAATGGAAATTCACCCGGTACATTCTCTTGCTTGCTCCACTTTAAAATCTCTCCCCAATCTTTATATTTTGGTAAAACAACTTTTGGAATATCATTGTGTGAAAGCGACTTTGTGTAGTTCTCTACTTTGATGTCTCGCCCTCTGACTTGATAGACAAATTCTTTGTCTGTATATGCCTTCTTTTTCTGTTCCCAATTTTCGAGAATGGCTTTATTCTCTCTTTTTAGGTCTTGGGATAAAATGGCTTTTGTTTCTTCCAGCAAGCCTAACGTATCTGATACCTTTTTTCCAGCAGAAACAGACGTATCAGACACCTTGAAAGTGTCAGATACGTGGGCTATCGTATTTTCAACACTGAATAATTTTCTTGCAATATCACTCTGCGCCTCCACTTCTTCGTCATATTTGCGAATCGTTTCCGTAATTTCTGATAAATAACGGACCCTAGCAGGTGGAATAATGTATTGCTTTTTACTTTCCCCTTCTGTCAACTCCCCACCTTTTTCAGGGAATAAACGCCCCATCAATTCATTGAATAAAGCATTGACGCCTGGGTCATTAAACTGCGAGGCAATCGAACCATAAACAGGCATTTCAGCAGTTGGCGTTTCCCACAAATCATGATTGCGTTGGAATTGCTTTTTGACATCTCGCAAGGCATCTTGCGCCCCTCTTTTATCAAATTTATTGATGGCAATTAAGTCCGCAAAATCCAACATGTCAATCTTCTCCAATTGTGAGGCAGCACCGAATTCTGGGGTCATCACATACATGGATAAATCTGCATGATCTACAATTTCTGAATCCGATTGTCCAATACCCGAAGTTTCCAAAATAATCAGGTCAAAACCTGCATGTTTCATAATGGAAATGGTACTGTCGATGTGCTTATTTAAAGCTAGATTATACTGTCGAGTTGCCAATGACCGCATAAAAACTCGATCATTCGAAATAGCATTCATTCGAATTCTATCTCCTAGTAAAGCCCCTCCCGTTTTTCTTTTGGATGGATCTACTGAAATAATTCCTAAAGTCTTTTTAGGAAATTTATTCAAATAACGCATCACCAATTCATCGACTAAACTAGATTTTCCCGCACCACCTGTTCCTGTGATTCCCAAAACAGGTATTTTAACATCTTTTACTTTTTCTTTTAAGTCGGCTAACCACTGTGCATTTTGTTCTGGATAATTTTCTGCCGCAGAAATCAACCGAGCAATACTCGTCGTATCTTTTTTAGGTACTCGTTTTAATTGTCCATTCAAAGATTCCCCAATTGGAAAATCAGCCTGCTTTAAAAGGTCATTAATCATCCCCTGCAAACCCATTTCTCGACCATCATCTGGCGAATAAATTCGAGCTATGCCGTAATCGTGCAGCATTTCAATTTCTGATGGTAAAATTGTACCACCACCGCCACCGAAAATTTTAATATGTCCTGCGCCTTTTTCTTTCAATAGGTCATAAGCATATTTAAAAAATTCATTGTGCCCGCCTTGATAAGAGGTAATGGCAATGCCTTGTACATCTTCTTGGATAGCAGCATTGACGATTTCATGTACAGGTCGATTATGCCCTAAATGGATCACTTCTGCGCCAGACCGTTGAATGATTCGGCGCATGATATTGATGGCTGCATCGTGGCCGTCGAATAACGAACCAGAGGTTAGGATTCTTATCTTATTTTTTGCTTTGTACGGTGCTATTTTTTCCACACTCATTTTTTTGCATTAGGGGTTTGGCTAATTATACAGAATAGGCCTACGGATAAAACGGATGTGGCGGATTAAAACGGATTTTTAAGTATCGCTCGAAAATCCGTTTTAATCCGCTAAATCCGCACAATCCGTTAGCCAATTCTATCTAGTTTTGCCTTCCTAATCGTGAAAGGAATAAAGGTTGGTTTGCGTGAGTGTTAAGTATTAATTATTGGCTACTAAAGCCCGCTTAGCGGCCTGTGCAGCTTTGTTCTTCTTATAAAAATCACTAAATAAAGCACGAGAAATAATCAATTTCATAATTTCATTGGTACCGCCATAGATTCGAGTTACTCGTGCTGCTGCGTAACTTCTCGCTACATCATATTCCCAAATATATCCGTAGCCACCATGTAGTTGTAGACATTCATCTACCACTTTACTAAACATTTCGGTAGCCTTCATTTTAGAAATAGATCCTTGCACTGCCGTTAACTTATGGTCTTTTTGTAGAATCGTACAATGGTCAATAAAGCTTTGGTAAACTTGTATTTCGGCTGCACAATCCGCTAATTTAAACTGGGTATTTTGGAATTCTGCAATCGCTTTTTTGAAGGCTCTTCTTTCGGTAACGTACTGTAAAGTTTTGTCTAAAATACCTTCTGCACTACCAATCGCCTCAATCCCAATGCCCAATCTCTCTCTTGGTAATTCTTGCATCATGTATTTGAATCCCATGCCTTCTTCTCCTAATAAATTCTCTTTTGGTACTTTCACATTATCGAAGAATAACTCACAAGTATCTTGTGCTTTTGCCCCGATTTTATCGAAAGGTTGCCCCGTCGTAAAACCGTCCATGCTTTTTTCAATCAATAATAAACTAATGCCTTCATTTGTTGTCCCTACATTCGTCCGCACGGCACAACAACAAAATTCACAGACATAACCATTGGTAATAAACGTCTTTGACCCATTGACCAAATAATGGTCGCCCATATCCGTCGCCGTCGTTTTCAAAGATTTTAAATCTGACCCTGCACTTGGCTCAGACATTCCGATACTACCGACCCATTCGCCCGTTGCCATTTTGGAAATAAACTTCTGTTTTTGCGCCTCTGTACCGTACTTGTTAATATAAGGTGCTACAATATCCGAGTGGACGGCTATTCCAAAATCTAGTCCTTGGTATCGACATCTTTCTAGCACCAAAGCTGCAAAAGTAAAATCTAGTCCACCACCACCATATTGCTCTGGCATATCCATACAGAGAAACCCTTGCTCGCCCATTTTACGCCAAAATGCTCTTGGCACCATTTTATTTTTTTCCCACTCTTCGTAATGTGGATGCACTTCCTTTTTGATAAATTCGTCTAAGGCGGTTTGGAGCATTTGGTGCTCTTCTGTATTGTAGGCTTGTCTTGGAATGGCTATATCTGAATACAT
>CALDTJ010000497.1 GCA_937924145.1 uncultured Saprospiraceae bacterium | reverse complement strand
AACCCCTTTAGGGGTTTTATATCGGTAGAAATAGGTAATTGACCCAAGTTCTGACTGTGCCGTAGGTACAGTATGTGGTATATATTGTACCTACGGCACAATGAAAATCAAATAATTTATCAAATTTCTACCGATTTAAAGTACCTAAAGGCACTTTAAACCCCTTTCCCAAATGTGTGCACGTGGTAGCACTCAAAGTGCTAGCAGCTATTTACCTTCTTTAATTTTCACCCAATAAAAATGGTGTTTTTCGAAAGAGAAACACCATTTTTTTTGTCTTACCTTTATCCCCACAGAAAAAAAGCTTAAATTGCTATCAATTCCCTCCTTTATCATTATTTTTAATTCCCCTCCAAACAGTCTTTATTTGTTACTATTCAGCAAATACTGCGATCATTTTTTTTACCATATAGATATTTAAGTTCATCTAAGCTGCTAGAAGAGAGACTTAAATGCACTTTTATGAACTAAATGGTAGAAAGAAAGTAGTATTTATTGGTTTGATGAATAGTTGCCTTTATTTTTTCAATCAACGACACACTGTGAAGAAAGCACTTTGGATACCAGCATGTTTGCTCCTCTTTTTTGTAGGCGACCGCTTAGGAGGTTTTATTTTAGCAAAAATTACCGAAAATAGTCAATTTCGCTATGCCCGTTTGTATGAAGATCAAGCGGAGGCAGATATTTTATTATTGGGTAATTCGAGAGGACTTATATTTTATCAACCTTATATCGAAGAAATAACGGGAAAGAAAACTTTAAATTTGAGTTACAACTCGATGCCGATTGACCTCGGGCGGGTTTTAGTAACCGATTATTTAAAAAAATATAAAAAGAAACCTGAGTTATTAGTCATTGATGTCACCATGTGTGATCGGCACAATCCTCAATTAATTGCAGGGTTCAGCACCTTTAGTGATTATTCTAAAAATCTAAGTAGTTTAATCAAAGATAAATCGGAGAAATCTTGGTATGCGGGAAAGTTGAGTAAACTCTACCAATACAATAGTGAAGTATTCCAGAGAACGCTGTATTATCTCCGCAAATCAGACGAAGATTGGTTGAATGATCGAGTGATTAGTCCAACGATGCAGGCTAGTGTTGATAAAGATACTGCCGTAGAATTGACCATAGATGAATACTTATTAAATCAGCTCAATAATTTAGTTAAATATTCTGAAAATCAAGGAGTTAGAGTGGAATTGGTCGTAAATCCTTATTACCCACCTTACGTAAAAAAAATGCGTTCATTCCACAATTTTATTGGACGGATTCGGGCTAAAACGGAGCGGGAAGTCAGAGATTATTCACAAGCCTTAAATGAAGTCAATGGTTTTGCAGATTATCAGCATTTGAATAAAGAGGGGAGTAAGTTGTATATGGATTTGCTATTGAAAGATGGGGTATTGAGGAAATAGGTTTTGGGTAACAGGGTATCTGGTTCCAGGTTAGCTGTTGACTTGCACATGCTACTGCTCGGTCAACGTCTAACCTAGAACCTAGAACCCGATACCTCGTACCTTTTTATACGGATTGTGAATAGATTACATATAATAAAACTAGTAATAAGCCCGTCACGATAGCGGTCGTAGTAAAGAATTTTTTTGCTTCTCTTTTGTCTCTAGCTGCTGCTTTTTTTTGTTTTTTAGATTGTGCCATGTCTGCGTTAATTTTTAGTTTAGAGATTATTTCAACAAATAATATATTGTTTTTCTACGCTACAATATAATAATGTTTTATAAAAACTAAAAAATATATGGCCTTTTTATAAAAAATTATAGGCTTTGCCTCAGTACTTTTAATACAAAAAGACTTTCCAGCCCGCTGCGGGCTGGAAGGTCTAAGGCTATTAATTAGCAGAAGAAACACAATCTGGGCTAGATTCCAATTGTACTCTAATCCCAGTGACATCGTCTGAATCTATTTCTATGGCGTATTCTCTTGTATTTGTCAAATTTCTGTATTCAACACTTTCTGTGTGGGTGGCATTATTGCCAATATCAAATTTGATAGAAGTAATTAAATCGACTTCATCAAAAGATTTCCAACAGGAGTAACTTCCTTTTTCAGTTTTAGAAAATAGATCAAAAGTAACGATAGAACCGTTTATTTCCGCTGTAAAGTTCTTGATATCCAGACCCGTATGATCCTCAATAGCAATATTGATTTTTCCTGGAATACTAGGAGCACAACTGGTAATACAAGTATCTGTAAATTCAGGGTCTTTTCCACAACTGAAGAAAGTCACCAAGATGGCGATCATTAAAATTAGTTTTCTCATTTCGAAGAAAGTGTTTGTTAAGTATTTTGTTATTTAAATTAAAAGTAGGGAGGAATTATTTCTGATAATTCTTAAGCAAATTATCGTTCGTGAGTTGAGCATGTAAAGGTACAAGAAAATTAAAATTTAGTAAACCCTTACAGTGTCTTTAACTAGAATTTAATTTACTGACGTTATTTTTAAAAAGAAAAAAGACCGTCCAACGAATTAAATATTGAGAGGTCTTTATCAAACAGCAGATTAATAATTATTGTTTAATTAGCTTTTTATAAATCATATTTTCTCAATTGTATTTTACTCCATTTCTTCTAGGACTACTTGTTCTTTTGTTTGTAATATGTTGGTTTTTTCAAAAGATGAAGGCAGAAAACACCACTCAAATAAAAACCCTACCTTTGCGGCTTTATTACCAGTTCCTAATTAACCCAAAATGGTTTTAATCAAAGGAACAAAAAAAAGAAAGTGTTGCATGAGATTTGAAGATTTGAAACTAATCGATCCTTTGTTAAAAGCCATTAAAGACAGAAAATATACGGAGCCAACCGCCATTCAAGGAAAAGCGATTCCCGTTATTTTACAACGAAGAGATGTCATGGGCGTTGCCCAAACGGGAACAGGAAAAACAGCTGCTTTTTCTATACCAATCATCCAACTAATCCATCAGATTGAGTCAAAAACCAAAGGGAAACCGACAATGCGTGCCTTGATTTTGACACCCACGAGAGAATTAGCCATCCAAATTGAAGAAAATATCGAAGCCTACAGTAAATACACGGTAGTCAAGCAAGCTGTTATTTTTGGTGGAGTCAAGCAATATTCACAAGTGCAAGCATTGCGTAAAGGCGTACATGTATTGGTAGCTACACCAGGTCGATTATTGGATTTAATTAGCCAAGGGATCATTAGTCTAAAAACGATTAAAGTCTTTATTTTAGATGAGGCAGATCGAATGTTGGATATGGGGTTTATCAATGATATTAAAAAGATTCTTCCGATGTTGCCGAAAGAAAGACAATCGCTGTTTTTCTCCGCAACTATGCCTAGTAATATTGTAAAACTGTCTAGGGATATTCTGAAAAATCCCGAAAAAATTGAGGTTAGCCCAGTTTCTTCTACCGCAGAGACCATCCAACAATATCTGTATTATACCAATCGAACGACTAAGAAAGGACTGTTGACACATATTCTAAAAGATGAAGAAATAGATCAAGTTTTAGTTTTTTCTCGTACAAAAAGAGGGGCAGATAGAATTGTCAAAGATTTGAAGCGAAAGCGAATCGAGTCAGCCGCTATTCATGGAGACAAAGCTCAAAATCAACGACAAAAAGCACTTAAAAAATTTAAAGCAGGAGAGATTAGAGTCTTAGTTGCCACGGATATTGCTGCGAGAGGTATAGATATTGATAAGTTGAGATACGTTATCAATTACGATGTACCCAATGTGGCAGAAACTTACGTTCACCGAATCGGTCGATCGGGTAGAGCAGGAGAAGAAGGGATTGCTATTGCATTATGTGAACCAGAAGAAAATGAGTTTGTAAGAGATATTGAAAAATTAATCAAACAAAAGATTCAAGTCATCAAGGATCACCCTTACCCACAAACAGAAAAGCCGATGACAGAGAAAGAGAAGAAAGAGTGGAATAAGGAAAAACAACGAAGAAAGCAGGAGTTTTTCGCCAATCGGAAGAAGAATAGTTCTGGCGGAGGATATGGACGAGGTGGTAGAAGGAGGTAAATCGTGTTGCGTGTTACGGGTTTCGAGTTGCCTATTTGATGTTGACAACTCGCAACTCGCAACCCGCAACTCGCAACCCGTTTATGCAAACACCAATTTATCCAAATAAGCAGCCCCTGCTTTAGCCGCATTCATTGGCGTTGTACCTTCATATTTTTCTTGTTCCATGATGAAGTATTCCATGCCATTCTCTTTAGCTACCTTCAAGATTTTTGCGAAATCAATCTTTCCAGTTCCTAAATTTACAGAAGCCATTCTTTCATCAGCCGCAGCCGTTTTAGAACGATCTTTTACATGACATAACTTAAATCGGTTGGAATATTTTTGTAAATATTCAATCGGATCTGCTCCACCTGTTACGACCCAGTAAATATCCATTTCGTGATCCACTAATGCTGGATCCGTATTTTCCATAATAAAATCATGCGGAATCATACCTGAAAATGCTTTGAAAGAATAAGCATGGTTGTGGTAAGCGAAACGAATACCATTTTTCCGACAGATCTCTCCACAGGCATTAAACTTATCCGTTACTTTTTTCCAATTATCGACGCTTGTTTGTGGTCCAATGTAAGGGCAAATCAAGTACTTCATACCAATTTCTGCCGCTTGAGCTGCTTTTTGCTCAAAGTTTTCATTGATATTACAATGTGCAGAAACCATATCCAAGCCTAAACCATCCAAATAGGACTTAAATTCTGTGTTTTTCATGTTCCAGAATAAGCCTTGATCTCCATCATACCCTTCGATTTGTTTAAAACCATAAGAGGCGATTTCCTTCAACGTCCCTTTTGGGTCAGCAGGAATGACATCTCTCAAAGTATACAGTTGGATACCATATTTGTCTAGACTCCCTTTCATTGCAGCCGTAGCTGCTTTCGTCGTTTCCGCAATAGCAGTAGTAGCGGTTTCCTTTGCACCAGACTGACAAGCCCAGTGAGGTAGCAACATCGACCCAGCTGCCACGAGGCCAGCGTTTTGTAAAAATGCACGACGCTTATTTTGCATGATTCTATTGTTTTGAAATTTAAAAAAAGCTAAGGTAAGTATAAGGTGGGAATTATTTTAGAATTGGAGAAAGTTAATGCGTGTTGCGGGTTGCGGGTTGTGAGTTTCGGGTTGCGAGTTGTCAACATCAAGTAAGCAACCCGCAACTCGCAACCCGTAACTCTTGCAAATCCAGTCATCGGGTATTACTTTTGAGCCATGTCTACTTATATAATTTATAAACCATTCAATATGCTATCTCAGTTTACGAGAGAGGCGCCACATCATGTGACTTTAGCAGATTTGGATTTTTCTTTTGCAAAAGATGTATATCCAGTTGGGCGATTAGATGCAGATAGCGAAGGTTTATTGATATTGACGGATGATAAACGCTTGAATTCGAGGTTGTTGAATCCCAAAAACAAGCAACCTAAAACTTATTGGGTACAAGTAGAAGGTGTACCTTCCGACAGGGAGTTAATGCCCTTGAGAAATGGTTTGACCATAAAAATTAAAGGAAAAGTACACCGCACAGCAGCTGCAAAAGCAAAATTATTAGCAACTAATCCAGATTTACCTGATAGAAATCCACCCATTCGGGTCCGAAAGGCTATTCCCGATACTTGGCTAAGTTTGACCATTACAGAAGGGAAAAATCGGCAAGTTCGGCGGATGTGTGCGGCTATTGGCTTTCCTGTTTTGCGGTTGGTTCGGGTAGGTATTGCTGGATTTGAGTTGGGCCAAGGGGCTTTAAAAGATTTGGAGGTGGGGGAAGTCCGCGCAGTAGTCGTAAAATAACCAAAGGCTTGGAACACTAAATTTTTCGAAATTAAACGTTGACAGTTTAACACGGAAATTTTTAACACCGAATTAGACGTTGACTTTTACCCACGCCTGCCTGCCGGCAGGAATTTTAATACCCACGAATTTAAACGTTGACCATATTTTAATTGGAAATTAGATTTTGACTACAATCTGCCCATTACCAACTGTAATACTGCCTACTGAATTACTGCCAACTGCAAACTGTAATACTGTCTACTGACTCACTCTACATAACTCTGTCGTCGAACCAAAGTATAATATTCCCCTTCCAATTCTAAATACCCATAATCATAGACGAAATAGTAGGTATTCCCATTTTTGGTTTGATAGATATTGGTAAAATAGCTAAATTTAAAACCTTCGGCTAGTAATTTATCTTTGTGAACTCTAGCTTTTCCGTCGGGATTGAGGTCTGCCAAAATGCGTCTATTTTTGCCTAGTATATTATTGATATTTCGGACAAAATTGATAGCATCTCGATTGAGCCTATTATGAGCGGCACTACGGCAGCTAGTCGAGCAGTATTTCTTATCCGCTCGTCCGTGGAATTCCTCCTTACATTCCAAACATTGTTTTTTCATAGTACTATAAAAGTGGTAGTTTCCTTGATTTTTTATAAATATTGTACCAATTTGCGAAAAAAATGGCACGATTTTATATAATTAGTGGATTTTAATTCACAAAAGGTCTAATTTTAGGTAATAATAAAAAGAATTAGAGATTTGAACATCCTATACAACCCTTTCAAATTTTAATTCATCTACGGAATTATCTCATCAATTTACATTTTACAACCTATCAAGTTTACTTAGTTAGTTTTAACTAACCCTTTCGCTATTTAGGACACCTTTTACACTAATAGGTTATCCTGCACTAACACCCGTTGTTAGCTAAGGTTAATTTATTTGAACCTTATTCATTTTAGGAATACAAACCCCAATTGAAATAAATTTTTAAGAAGTCCGAGTTCCCCATCACCTCTCAGCACAGCTTTCCATTAACCGATAAAAAGTAACCCCAAAAGGGGAATAAAAAACTATTTCAGTCATTCAGGCAACTGATTGTTCAGAATCATTTTTAGAGATACATTATCAAAAAAGCTAAAAGTAAAAAAGATAATGACACTTTGTTGATTTTGAGTCGATTATGACCCTCATGGCTTTTGCTATTTTTTCTCAAAAACACAATT
>CALDTJ010000496.1 GCA_937924145.1 uncultured Saprospiraceae bacterium | reverse complement strand
AAAATAAGTCATTTTTTCAAAAATGGCGAAATTTTAGTTAAATTTGACGCAATAATTTTAAATATAATTTTATTATTTGTTGAATTTCGTCTTTTAATTTGGCACAAACCTACAAATCGTTAATCTCTGTAGTTTTCAGATTAGTAATAAAAATTTGCCAACTGATGAAAAATGCGATCCTCCTAATTGTCTTTGCAAATTTATTGTTTTGAAATCTTGAGTTGGCAAAAGTGTCACAAGAAACGCTAAATACTAGTGGTTTGTTTCAAATGTTATAAGTAACAATTTGTCGAATAAACCACGAAGTGGTTCAACGTGAATAGCCCCGAATGAAATTCGGGGATAGAAAATACCCCCCGCTCTCCCACAACCACGAAGTGGTTGAATATGAGCGAGTTAAGTTCAACCACTTCGTGGTTGTGCATCCGTTACTTAATCATTCACCCCGAGTTGCACTCGAATTGGCGTCAAGCCAATTTTTAGTAATGTATGTTTATTTGATAATCAAATGTTTAGCAATGGTTTAATGCGAGTAAACTGGTAGCACAGGCTTTAGCCTGTCCCGTTTCAAGGTCTTTAGGCCTTGACATTTAGCCAAAAACTAGACGTAGCCGACCTAAAGGTCGCCAAACAGGAGGGGTTGTGTAGAAAGTCAAAATATGTAAAATATTAGAATATTTCATATATTTAAAACCAAAATAATCAACGATAAACATTTTATTAAAAATAATAATTTATTGATAAAATCGACTTTTTACACAACCCCTGCTACCGATTTTCGCATTTCAAATTCAACTAGAAGGTTCTAAAAACATCAATATTCCTGATAATCAATACTTTAAGTATTATATATTTTTTACTTGACGCCAATTCGAGTTGCACTCGGGGCTATTCAACTTAAATCCCTTCAGGATTTTCAATCAAAACTTTTGAAACAAAGCACTAGATAGTAACTACTGTTTTTCCAAGAAATCCTAATGTATTTGATAGTTTGGCAGAAGGATATGCAGTAGCTGTAAACACTGATCTAACCATACAAAACGATTAGTCTTGAAAAGCCTAAAGATGAAAATATGCCAAAAATGTTAGTGAAATAAAAAAGGAAGGTCCTAAAATAAAAAGGGGTGCTGACTTGAGAAGTCAGCACCTTAACCCAAAAAACCAAATGAAAACAAATTCTTATATATCTTTAATGTTAAAACATTTTCTTTTTTGTGAGACAATACAAAGCTAATATTGCTTTCGGACGTAAAGATAGGAAACCTAAGGAAAAATAAAAAATATTTAAGCGAAAAATTTTTATTTTTTTTCAAATTTCTTATCTTTTGTATATAAAATGACTTTCAAAACTAGATATCTAAGTCATTTTAAACTTGTTCTTTCTTCTTTTAGAAAGCTATATTAGTAATAACGCATTAAAACAAGATTGGTTCAAATGTCTAAAATATTATTTCAATAAAAAAATTTCAGCCAACATATTTTTAGTTTTTTTTCATTCATCGAAAAAAAGGGACTGTTCGGCTAAGTATTTTCTATGATAAGAGGGCTTAATTTAAATTCGGTCATTCAATTTTTTGTCTAAAAAATAATTTAAAATCATGACCATTCTTCTATTTTTTCTAATCTCTTATCTACTTCTAAGTTTAAGTCTGTACAAAGTATTTGATAAAGCAGGAAAGGATCCTAAAAAAGCACTGATACCTGGCGTAAATTTTATAGAATGGTGTAAGATTATAGGTAGACCAACTTGGTGGGCTGCATTATTATTAATTCCAATCGTCAACTTTTTTATCTATGCTGGCATGTGCGTTGATATGGTCCGATCATTTAAGCACTATACTTTTTGGGATAGTTTCAAGGCAGTAATATATGCCCCGATCAGTTTTTTCCAAATAGGGACTAATCTAAAAGATAAATATGATGGTCCTACCATTCTCAAGGAAAAAGCTTACCAAATGCAATTGGAAGCAGCCCATGAAGAAAAGAATCAATTAAAGTTTAAAAAATTACAAGCTAAAAATCCATACAAAAAAACTCCACTTAGAGACTGGACAGAAGCAATTGCTTTTGCTGTTTTTGCCGCAGCTTTTATTAGGATGTTTACCATTGAGGCATACGCCATTCCAACCTCTTCGATGGAAGGCTCTTTAAATGTTGGGGATCATTTATTCGTTAGCAAAGCACATTATGGCTTGCGTACCCCTTCTACTGTTCTGATGGTGCCGCTTTTGCATAATAGGCTTCCGTTTTTTAATAAAGAATCTTATCTAAAGGAACCAAATTTTCCAGCTTATAGATTTCCAGCTTTAGAAAGTTTAGATAGAAATGATCCTGTGGTCTTCAATATGCCAGAGGGAGATAGTATATATGTAACACCAGGCAGAAATTGGAGTCTATATGATTACAGAAGGAACGCTATCCCTGCGACAACCATGAAAGCCATTAATCAAGGAAAATATCCATTGACCACTCGCCCTATAGATAAAATTGATCATTATGTAAAACATTGTATTGCTACACCAGGAGAAACTATGCAGCTTGTTGACCGACAAGTACATATTGACGGAAAAGCAGTTAAGAATCCTAAAAATTTACAATATCGCTACCTCGTGAAACATCCTACTGCATTCAATATGCGCAAATTTGGAGAATGGGGTATTACAGAAGAAGACCAACAATATTATAATCATAGTAGTCCAAATCATAAAATGCTGATTTTGTCTAATGATCAAAAGGCTAAGATTCAAGCAATGGACCCTACTATCGAAATCATCCCTAATGATATGTATTGGGTGGATTTTCCAGCAAATTATGATAAAGGTGAATGGAGCAATTTAGGAATAGAAGACGCAAATCTAAGAGCCTCTGCAAATACCAATAGGCTTTTACTGACTTTAACCAAGGCTCAAAAAGAACAACTCCAAGCAACAAATGCCTCACTAAAAATAGAAAATTATGAGGAATCTGATCGCCTATTCCCACATGACCCTAAAAATTTCGGTGGTTGGAACGTCGATAATTATGGACCAGTTTGGGTACCAAAAGCAGGAGCATCCTTGATTATCACCCCCGAAAACATAGCCTTGTATAAACGAATCATCGAAGTGTATGAAAAGAATGATTTGAGTATTAAAAATGGGCGAATTTACATCAACGGAAAAGAAACGACTCAATACACCTTTCAGCAAGACTATTATTGGATGATGGGAGATAATCGAAATAATTCTGAGGATTCTAGAATGTGGGGGTTTGTACCAGAAACGCATATCGTGGGAAAGCCTCTATTTATCTATTTTTCTACCGTTGAAAATGATATGTCTAAAGGGATTAACTGGGACAGAATCTTTACTTCTGCTAGTAACTTAGATTTCGCTGATTTTCATTTCAGAAAATAACAATTTTAATTTTTCGGATAATCCCGTGTAAATAACTGGCTCAAAGTCCAGTAAATCCATAATTTTCAATTGAGTTTGAGTCAAATTCGTCAATAGAACCTGTG
>CALDTJ010000495.1 GCA_937924145.1 uncultured Saprospiraceae bacterium | reverse complement strand
TCATAAGTTAAATATTTGGTTTACAATTAGTTATCAAAACTGATAAAAATTCTATTTCTAATAACTTTGTTTCAATATTATAAAATTACAACGCAAAAAAAGACTATGCTAGAAGCGATTTACGAAAACCTTATTTAGATTAAATCCAAATAAAAAAGCATTGTTATTTTGAGTTGTCTACCCTTTCAGAAAGTCGTATTTTTATAAGCTATGCTTTTTCCTTTTTTTAAGGAATTATTTTATTTCTTTTGCGGTTTTTCGGTAAACTAATAGCAGAAGTTTTTGCCCTTAAATACCAAAAAAATACCGCAGATGCTGCAACGTACCTTACAACTTTATAAAGATGCTTACAGTGGACTTAGTCGAGAAGTCTGGATCTTGTCGAGTATATCCCTAGTCAATCGTGCAGGAAGTATGGTCTTTCCTTTTATGACCATTTACCTAACTCAATCCATGAATTTCACCCTAAAAGAAACAGGGGTAATTATGAGTTTTTTTGGACTTGGATCTATAGCAGGGACTTATATTGGTGGCTGGTTAACTGACAGAATTGGGGACTATAAAGTCCAATTTTGGTCGCTCATTGCAACCGCAATAGTTGCCTTATTTATTTTAAAAATGCAGACCTTTTGGGAAATGGCGTTTATAGCCTTCCTTTTTAGTACCGCAGCAGATGCTTTTCGACCTGCCAGTAAAGTAGCCGTTGCCAATTACAGTAAACCAGAAAACCTCACTAGATCTTTTGCATTATTAAGATTAGCACTCAATTTAGGTTTTGCCATTGGCCCTGCAATGGGTGGTATCATGGCCGCATGGAAGGGGTACGATTGGTTGTTTTTTGTTGATGCTTTTACTTGTCTAACAGCCGCAATTATTTTTAGAATCACTATGAAGGATGAATATAAGACTAGAAAAACTGCCATAGCTAATGATTCAAATAAGCAACAACTTATAGCGACGCAATCCCCATACAAGGATAGGTATTTTATGTTTTTCTTATTAATCATAGGTTTATTGGCTTTTGCTTTTTTACAATTCTTCTATACTTTACCTGTTTATTATAAACAAGAATTGGCACTAAACGAAAGTCAAATTGGGATGCTGATGGGGCTAAATGGAGTAATTATCGTTTTATTCGAGATGCCTTTAGTATATTTAGCTGAAAAAAATTACAAATCTTTCAGCATCATGGCATTTGGTGCTTTCTTGGTAGGTATAGGTTTCTTACCTTTTTTATTTCCATTAAAATGGGTAGGTATTGCAGCCATAGGCATCATCATTTTAACCTTGGGAGAGATTTTTTATATGCCGTTTGCAAGCGCGTGGGTTGCTACTAGATCGACAGATGCTAATCGAGGGCAATACATGGCACTTTATTCCATTTCATGGTCAATCGCAAGTGTCGTGGCGCCAGCAGCAGGATTCCAAATGATCGAAAGTTTGAACTTTAACGGTCTTTGGGTCGTTCTTTTTTCTTTGGGTATCTTGGGTTGTTTCGCATTTTGGTATTTGGGGAAGCAAGTATCAACTGTTGAAGGTACTCATTGATTTCTTAGTAACTATTAAGCACTACACAAATTAGATGTACTTTTTTACCATTTAGGTACTAAGTTCATTTTAGTTATGCTCTAAATGTTCTTGAATGTCTAAATGGTAAAATAAATAATTAGTAAATCTAGATGATAATAGTTAAGAAATCCGTTTAAAATCCGCCCAATCTGTTTAATCCGTAAGACCTATTACGTTTAATTTGCAGTGAGCATTGAAAACCTATCAATTTTAGATCGCCGAAGATTGAAAAACGGCCGAATTCTCAGTTAAAGGTCTTACAAAATCAGGATAGTCTACTTTTCTACTTTCCAAAACATCTTTTATTTCTAATAGAGAACTTGGCAAACCAACTTGAATACCACTATCATGAATGACGAAATCTTTTTCATAATCTTCTATGATGATATGTCGGTGCATACCTGCGACTACAAACTCAATCAGATTGGTAGAAATTTCTTTAAAAATATCCTCTAATTTTCCATACTTCATATCTTTAATCTCCCCATCTTCAAATAAGCCCAAATACATAAAACCATTGATCGCTTTAGCTGTACAGACGACAGGTAATTGATACTTTTCCCAAGCCAATCGGCCAATCGCCTCAAATGAATTGTAATAACTCACAGGTATTTTTAAACTATACCCTAAGCTATTGGCAAAAGCTACGCCCGAACGAACGGAGTTAGTACCGCCAGGGCCAGAATTAACTGCAATTAATTGAATATCGCTTGTCCGCTTTCCAATTTTATCTAAACCTACCTTGACCAATGTAGCGATATTCCGCTCTCTTTGAAAAGCAGGATCATCCGCTGAACTGAACAGTAATTCGGCTTGGTTAGTGAGCGCAATATTAAAAATACTCGTAGATGTTTCTATAAAAAGTATCACAATGCTTTGTTTAAATTTATTCTTAACCCTCCAAAGGTTTGAAACCCTTGGAGGGTTGAGAATTCGATTGATTTAGATTTTAAATGTAGCCAATTTCTCTTGTATTTCTTCAAAGCGATTCGCCCACCTTTTTCCTTCATACGATAACTCCAAAATTCGTTCTGTTTCTCCTTTCCCCAAATGTATTTGTAAGAATAAGTAGTCTCTAAATTCAGTGGTTAATTTTTTACCCCATTCTATAAAAGTTATAGAGTCATAGTAATACTCATCCAATCCCAAATCTCGATATTCTGGAATACCCGATAATCTGTAGGCATCAATATGTAAAATATTACCTGTCTGGATCGGATAAAAATTAGCGATGGCAAAGGTTGGACTTGTTACTGGGGAATTAGTAGCTAATGCTTTGGAAAAGGCTTTGACAAAATGCGTTTTGCCACCTCCTAGATCGCCTTCTAAAATGATAATATCGTCTAATTTTAGAAGCGGTGAGATGAGTGCTGCTATTTGGTCTGTTTCTGCTAGACTATTTGAGCGAATACTAAATTTATCCATAGTTATCTTTCGACTAAATCTACTTTTAAAAAGGTGCGCAAAATTAATTCTTTTTGTGTAAACCAAACAGTATTATTACTCTGTTTTATATGGCTGTTTGGTATAAAAATTAGTCGATCTAATATTCTATCTGTTAAAATTGTTCATTTCTACCTAAAAAAATGTCTTTAATTGTACTATTTTAATTTTTTTTCAGTTTTAGAAACGGTGAAACGAAAGGACTACTTAAGAACTTGTCTAAAAACCGAATATCATTTTGATAACCTTACCTTTTTTTCTCCAAACTAAGCTCTAGATTTTTAATCGTACTCTAATGACAAATAAGTGAGAAGCTAACCTATTGTGGTACACTTTTACATTTTGAATTTTAGATTTTCAATTTTAAATTTCTTTAGCAACTCCCCCAAAACAAAATTAGCCTAAAAGAGTAAACAGCCTAACCCTTCTCGATTTTTCGAGATTATTTACCTATAACTTGCATCGTCCATCGAAGACGAAGTGACTCAACCAGTTATAAAATATGGATGCAATAACTTTACAAAAAACTACCTCTACTTTTGAAAAAGATTATTTCGAAGATATTCTGAAAATATTAGAGGACGATGGTACCATACTATTTCCTACTGATACCATCTGGAGTGTCGGATGTGATGCAACGAATGCCGTTGCCATCGAAAGAATCAAGAAATTAAAACAAACCAACAATACAGATTCACTGATTGTCTTGGTGGATAGTATTGAAATGTTGAAAAGGTATGTAGAGGAGGTGCATCCTAGATTAGAAACACTCATGATGTTTCACACTCGACCGATGACAGTGATTTATAATCAAACTAAAGATTTACCAGAAAATGCTTTAACTGATGAAAAAGTAGCTATTAGAGTGGTCAATGATCCATTTTGTCAGCGGATTATTCGCACCTTAGGTAAGCCCATTATAACAACTTCTGCCAATATTAAAACACAACCTTTTCCTACTATTTTTGGAGAAATTAGCTCTGAAGTTATTCGAAATGTAGATTATATCGCTCGGCATCGAAGAACGGATAAGACGCCGCAGCAGCCTTCTGTAATTGTTAGGTATGATGGAAAGGGAGAGTTGGTTTTTGTGAGGGAGTAGACGAGTTACGAGTTACGGGTTGCGAGTTGCGTGTTTTACTCGTAACCCGTAACCCGCAACCCGCAACTCGCAACCCGCAACCCGCAACTATTTCTTATGCCCATACTTAGCCGAAAACCGATCGTACAACTCCTGTTGTTTATTCGGTAGAACGACCATTTTTCCGCTGATGAAAGCGTAGTTTAAAATATTACCATTATAGTCTAAGGCATCTCCTTCTGAGACGAATAAAGTCGCATCTTTTCCTACTTCCAATGTTCCAACCCTGCCATCAATCCCTAATGCTTTTGCAGTATTAGAAGTGATTGTTTTTAACGCAGCCTCTTTATCCATGCCATAAGCTACGGCTGTTCCTGCATAAAAAGCTAGGTTTCTCGCTTGGGAAGTCATGCCTTGGTGAGACAAACTTACCGTCACGCCTTTTTGGGTTAACAAATGAGGTAATTCGTAAGGTAAATCTATGGCTTTGTGTGATTGGTTAGGCACTCGCTGCGTTTGTGGTAAAATGACTGGGATGTTGTTTTCTTTTAAAAAGTCCGCAACATACAGCGCATTATCACCCGTCAAAAGAGTGATATTTTTCACGCCTTGATCTTGTGCAAATCTTACTGCCTCTACGATTTCTTTTGCACCATCTACGTGTAAGAACAATCTTTTTGACCCATCAAACAGCCCTTCCATTGCAGCTAATTTTACATTGGCAGTTTTATTAGCCATTGCCATGTAAGCCTTGGTGTCTGCGAAATGTCCTTTTAGCTTTTGGATATTTTCACCATACTTTTTATTAGGCTCTGTTTTTCTAGTGAAGGTCGCAAAATCCCATCTTCTAGTGATTCTATTTGGCCAATTCAAGTGGATGCCCATGTCTTTAGTGTGAGCCGCATCTTCCCAGTTCCAACCTTCCATTTCTACCACAGAAGAAGTACCTGAAACAATGCCTCCTCTCGGAACAGATTCGGCAATTAAGATACCATTGAAACGCATCGTGGGAATAAATTCAGAATCGGTATTATAAGAAATAATTGATCGAATATTTGGATTAATCGTTCCATGTTCTCTCGAATCACTCATTGCTTTAACAGAAGAAACTTCCTCTAATCCCAATTGACTATTAGGTAAAATAAACCCAGGGTAGATGTGTTTTCCAGTTACATCAATCACTTGGTAAGCCGATTCGTCGATGCCAGTAGCACCTGATTGGACAGCCGTTAATTTACCTTGAGTGAAGGTAATCATGCTATTTTGTAAAACTTCGCCAGTTCCCAGATGCGCCGTTCCTCCTTTTAATAAAATAGGCGTAGACTGCGCTGGTACTGGAATTGGTACTTGTGCAAAGCCTTGAACAACAACAGCTAAGCATAAGCAAAGGATATAAATTGATTTTTTCATTGTTTTATTTTTGGTGTACTGTAGACGGTAAACGGTTCACGGTACACGGTTTGCCCAAATGGACTAAATTGATAAAATTGCTGACAGATTGTGCATAACTGATTGCATACTGCCAACTGCAACACTGCCTACTGTCCTAGTGTTCATGCTCTGTTTCCAAGCCCATAATACTATTACAGTGCATTTCCATCTTCATTTTTGAACCACCTTTTTTCATTGATGCACCACCTTTTTTAGCAGCATTCATCTTCTGAATCAATCTAGCTCGGTCTGCCTGTAAAGCAACTCTACGGGCTTTATCTTCGGCGATATCAAAATAGATTTTTCCATCAATAAAAGTCTTATCAGCTCTAGCATAAACAGACAAAGGATTAGCAGTCCAAAGGACGACATCCCCATCTTTTCCTGTTTTGATACTACCCATTCGGTTGTCTAAGTGCAATAATTTAGCAGGATTCAGTGTTACCATTTTTAAGGCATCTTCTTCGCTCATGCCACCATATTTGATAGATTTTGCTGCCTCTTGGTTCAGTCTTCTGCCGATATTATTATCATCAGAATTAATCGCTGTAACGACTCCTTCTCGGTGCATAATCGCTGCATTGTAAGGAATCGCATAACGAACTTCCCACTTATAATTCCACCAATCGGAGAAGGTAGAACCACCTGCACCGTGTGCTGCCATTTTATCGGCTACTTTATAGCCTTCTAAGATGTGCGTAAACGTATTGACTCTAAAATTGAAACTCTCTGCGACTTTCATCAACATATTGATTTCCGATTGTACATAAGAGTGACAACTAATAAATCGTTCTTTATTGATGATTTCTAACATCGTTTCGTGTACCAAATCTCTTCTTGGTGTAGTTGTTTTTGCTTTATCTCTTTCTGATAATTTAAGGTAAGCCTTCCATTTTTTATCATATTCCAAGGCATTGGTAAAGGCATCTACGAAAACTTGTTCCACACCCATTCTAGTTTGAGGGAAACGGATAGAAGACTGACTTCTAGACCGCTTAACGTTTTCTCCTAAGGCAAATTTGATGAATCCATCCGCGCCTTTGATTTTCATTTCTTCTGGACTTGCGCCCCAACGCATTTTTATCAAGGCTGATTGACCACCAATTGGATTGGCAGAACCATGCAAAATTTGTGCTGCGGTCACCCCACCAGCCAATGCTCGATAAATATCTGCATCGTCCGAATCAATGACGTCACCAATTCTTACCATAGAAGAGTTGGTTGCTACATCATTAATTGCACTTGCGCCTATGTGCGTATGTTCGTCGATGATACCAGCCGTTAAATGCTTGCCTGTTCCATCAATTTCTACTGCATTGGCTGCTGATAAATCTTTACCAATCTGAGCAATTTTGCCGTTTCTTAGTAAAACATCTGTATTTTCTAAAACACCATCTGATTCGTTGGTCCAAACCGTTGCATTTTTAATCAAATAATTTTTGGACTCAGGCATTTTATCAGAACCGAAAGCTACAAAAGGGTAAATGACGCTACCCATTTCTGCTGCTGTTTCTTCCTTTTTCTTTTTATCGCCTTTTTTCTTTTCGTCTTTTTTAGTCAATGCCGTTTTTGAATTAGCGGACCAACTGACCCAAGAACCATCGACTAATTGTCCTTGACCCTTCCAGCCATCTTCTTCTGCCCAACCTGACAAACGGATTTTCCCTTTGTTATCTTTTTCTGGTTGGAAACTAAGGCTTAATAATTCTTCTGAAAATTTCGCATTGACTTTGATATTGGTAGAGTCATCAACGATGATTTTAGCTTTAGGGCTTTTTGCCTCACCACTAACTTCCATCTTATAGGTCTTTCCTCCAACGGTCAACGTATATTCACCCGTAAAATCTTCGTGAGACATTGGACTTAATCGGTAAGCCTGCCCTTGAATCCAATTTTGGTGAATCGCTGTTTTTTCATCGAATAAATTACCATTCGTAATAATGAAATTGGCGTGAGCACCTGTTTTCAAACTACCAATTTGTCCACTCATGCCCAAAATGCTAGCAGGGGTAGTGGTCAATGCTTTTAAAGCCGCTTTTTCACTCAATCCATGTTTGATGGCTTTGCGAATATTCTTCATAAAATCTGCCTTCTTCTTTAATCCATCACTGGTTAAGGCGAAGTTGATTCCATTATTGGCTAATACACTAGGATTAGTCGGTGCTAATTCCCAATGCAACATATCGCTGTAAGAAACTCGTTCTGCATCAATTGGATCTTCTACATCATGACCTGCTGGAAAATCAACGGGAACAATCAAGGTTGCTCTACTTTTCTTGATTTCTGCAATTCTTTTATAAGCATCAGATTCACCTGAAATGATGTATTGCACCCCCATTTCATCTCCCAATTTATCTGCTCTCAGGACATCCATCCAATTGCCCGCCTCAAAGAATTGTGGTAATTTCTGGGTAGCCATAAAAGCCTCTAAACTTTGATCCGTAAAAGGTCGAGTCGCTTGACTACCAAACCATTTAGCATCTAAATAAGTCTGCTTTAGTAAAGCAATATGCCCCATTCTAGACACTGGAAAATATTGCCCAGAACTTCCTTTATTAAAAGAATAGTGAGCTGAGGCATTGCCTTTCAGCATTACTTTATTCTCATTTGTTTCCGCCAAGGTTACTACTGCACCTGTTCCTCTTGCGAATCCATCAGGACGGTAAGTTAAGACCGTACCGAAACCTAACTTTCGCATTTCACCTGCTGCTTTTTTATCAATGGTGAAAGCGTCACTACTTTTAAATTCAGCTTTAATCGCCTCATTCCCATTATAAGGGCCTTTTGTTTTTGACTGAATTTGTTCTGCACCGCTCCATGGGCTACCAGTTGGTCTTTTGACCTCAGGCATCCCATAATGCGTTTGTAAATCAATCAAAGAAGGATAAATGAATTTACCTGAAAGATCTGTACTTGTATACCCTTTTGGTACTGTAACACTTGATCCGACAGCAGTAATTTTACCATCTTTGATTAATAAAGTACCATTTTGGATGGTCGTATTCTCATCGACAACGATGGTCGCATTTGTGAAGGCATAAGCACCTGCTCGCGTGTCTTGGACATCGTTTCTTGGAAAGGTTTCTTGTGCCATTCCTAGGACTGTTAGACAGCAGCAAAAGAGTAAAAGTGTAATTTTTTTCATAAACTAGTGAGTTAAGTACAGGCGACTTCAGTCGCCTTAGAAATTTGTAGGCGATTGAAACCGCCTGTACTGAAAAATAAAGACAGCAAATTAATAAAAAATCGAGATATTAAGGATTATTTCTATTTGAAATCAAAATGAAATCAGAATTGGAAGAAAAGGTAGTCTTTACAATTTAGTGCTGTGTTCTAGTGAAGTTGTGTGAAACTAATTCTATTTTGCCTGGTCTCAATTCAACTGCCAGATATAAAAATTCAAGACACTAGCAAAGCTCACCCAAAGAATATAAGGCACCATCAACCAACCACTCGTACTTTTAATTTTAAAGAAAGTCCGAATAGTCAAAAAAATGAAAACCCATAAAACAATAATCTCAAAAAATGCCCACATAGGTTGTTGAAAACCAAAAAATAACCACGACCATAGCATATTGAGCGCGAATTGAATTCCAAAAAAAGTCATTCCTTTTTTGACTAGTTCGTTATCCAATCCTTCGTGCCAGACCAAAGCTAGCGCAATACCCATCATGGTAAATAGAGTCGTCCAAACAGGTGCGAACAGCCAATTAGGTGGATTAAAAGAAGGTTTATTGACGTTGGCATACCAAGTATCAATGGAAGAGGCAGTGGCAATGCCACCAATAGATCCGAGTGCTACACAACCAATAATGCAGATGATTAGTTTGACGGTCAATGAAGGTTTATTCATGATGTTTTGATTTTTAAAAGTAGCTTAGACCTCTGGCCTGAGCAGTTGGATTAATTAAAAAGATTTTTAATTAAAATAGAAAAGATTGCCAATTTGTTTAGCAGGAGTTTTGAGTTAAGATTACCGCTTAATAAATGATTGATTTGATAACGCAATAACTAAGGAAGGCATTTTACTACTGTAAGGTGTCAGACTTTGAAAGTGTCCGACACCTTGACGAACAAAAAAGCCCTACTAAATTTTCGAAAATCTAGCAGGGCTAATGTATCTGTATTCTAATATTTACTTAGTTTTTAATAAACATAAAAGATTCACCTTCACCATCTCTTTCAAAATAGAGATTTAAAAAATAAACACCTTGTGGTACACTTCTAACATCCATTTCTGCAATAAATTCATCTCCATTTTTGAACCGTTTTTCAGTTTGATAAATTCTACCTGTAAGATCAATAATTTGGAGGGTGATGTCGCCGCCTCGCGCTCGATCCCGATTAAAAATTCTAATTTGATCAGTGGCTGGATTAGGGAATAGGGTCAAATCTGAAAATTGGTCATTATTGACCGACAATTCTGTAGCGTAAAAATTATTTCTTTTATCCTGTTCTAATATTTTTGAATTAGGGTCTAGTACAGCCGTTAATGTATATTCACCTGTTCCTTTGGATAAAGGCATTTTTACTCTAAAATTTTGAGTAATGCTTTCCGAGCCAGCTATCAGTTGTAAGGTATCTTTTTGGATCGTTAAAGTTATTTCCCCCTCTTGCGCCAACTGCCAAAATATTTCAACTTCAACGTCTTCATTAATACCTCGATTGTCAAAAGTATAAGGAATGTCGAGAATTTGTCCAGAAGTAATGTCTAAGTCATCTACATTAGAGGCGATAGAAAAATCAGGAAAGACATCGGTATCTTGCGTAATTTCGTTTAGATCAGTTGTTTCATAATAGAAATTCATCCGTTCATTCTGCCCCGTAGAGAATCTCAACCAACAACGGCTAGGCGAGTAAGACATGATGTTAGAGGGATCAGGATTATAAGGATCTCCATTTTGGTCCACAAAATTTCCTTCATAACTACAACCATTAGTTCCTACATTCCCTAAATTTGGATCAGCAGGGGTATCACAAACCAAATCTCCCGCAGTTGCACAATTTGATCTATCCACCAATTCTAATCCATTGAATGGGGTGTGGGTATGCCACAGGCCGAAGAAGTGACCAATTTCGTGAGCAAGAACGCCTCCATTGCCCGTAGAAGAGGCTTTTTGCATAACTATGAATCGAGTACTCAAATCACCGTCCCAAGGAAAGGTAGAAATACCTCCCGCAAATTGTGATAATTGTTGATCTCCAATGTCATCTAAGTAATAGATATTGATGGTGTTAGGGACTCGATTTGAATTGTGTATCTCTCTTTCTGCCTGATTATAAGTGTAAATATCTCGTCCTTGAAGAAATCTTGGCGCTCCATAGAAAAAGAATTCAAAACCTGATGGTCTAAAAAAACGATTGATGGCATCTAATTCTTGATACAAGGTTTGTAATTCAATATTGGCAAAACCAACGACCGTTTCAACAATATGAATGGTGATACCTAACTGAATAATCTCGTTATTTCTTTTTTTGGATCTTTCTTGTTGAAATACTCTGAATGCTTCCATATCGAAATTTGGATCAGCAGTTTCGTGGACAATACATTGAGCATTGACCTCTGTGTTGGGAATAGCAAAGAGTATAGCAATAAATAGAAATAAAATAGATCGCATGGCTAGTCTTTTTTTGTGATAGATGTGGGTGATTAGTGTCCTATTTTTTGTTACCTTCCAAGAAGTGCTAGTACAAGAAGAAACACAGCTGCCAAATTAACTGATATTGAGGAAAGATGGTTTTGATTTTGGTAAGAAAATATAGTAATTAGCCGTCATTACTACGTTTTTTTGCGTCATTTCTAACCATCTCTTTGATTGGGTCTAATAAACTGTCTAGACCATTCAATTTTATTTCGTACATCGTTTGGAGATACATGCCCAATTTGCCTTTGGGAAAACCTTTTCTTTGAAACCATTCTAGGTAAGAAACTGGTAAATCACACAATAAACGACCCTTATATTTGCCGAAGGGCATTGGCATTCTAACTAAAGTGATTAATATTTCTGGATTCATTTTAATTTTTGTAATAATAAAGAAGTGGAACAACTTTTGGTCACATTATAACAAATCTAGGAATAATTATGCTATTTTACGGGCTATCTTCAAATGAAAATTAGTCCTTTTAAAATAACGGAATTAAGTCTCTATTTTTGAATGCAGAATTTGCATCATTACGTAGCCATTTTATTGGATTTGTGTGAGATGAATCAAAGAAAAACGTTGTTTTATGTTACTTTCGAGGTTTAATTTGTTGCTTAAGTTGTTGGTAGTTAATGGTTTAGCTTTGTTTTTTGGGTTGCTGTTTTTTAAAACGACACCCTTTGTCACTTCTATTAACTCTAATAGGGTTGAAAAAATAACGAAAGATGATGCAAAAACAACACTAAGAAAGCAGGTGGAAATGGCGCTTTATCAGCAAATCCATCAACGAGAAAGTAATCGACTGACGGCTATGTGTTGGGCACCTGATACTTCGCCTGAAACAGTGGCATCCTTCCATAAAAAAAGTGCCAATCAACATGTAGAGTCTTTTCATTCTCTGTCTACCAATTTGCCAGAAGACTATAATACTAGTTTAATTTGGAGCCGTACGGCTACTGATGGATTTCGAGGTGGAACTATACCAGAAGTAATAGGTAAACCTTTGACTTTAACTTGGAGTTTTGTGCCTGATGGAACGACTATACCGGGGTATAATCCTTCTTTGGGCGAAGTGGCTGCACCCTCCAATTTAATTGCTTTTTTAGATGGTATTTATAATTGTACTGGAGGAAGTGATTTGACAACTCGTTGTTGGTTTTACTTATTTGAAGATATTTTTGCTCGTTGGGAAGAGTTAACTGGTTTCACCTATGTTTATGAACCTAATGATGATGGACAGGCATGGACTATATTTGGTGTTCCCGCAGGTGCATTAGGCGTAAGGGGAGATCTGAGAATTGCTGGTCATCGGATTGATGGAGATAGAAACGTATTGGCGTATAATTTTTTCCCCAATACTTCGGATATGGTGATTGATACAGACGATAATTTTTATAATGATACGACAAATAATTCACTGAAGTTAAGAAATGTACTGTCTCACGAACACGGACATGGACTAGGATTGTCGCACTCTTGCCCTGTTGATAATAAGCGTTTGATGCAGCCTTTTATTTCATTGGATTTTGATGGGCCTCAAGAAGATGATATTTTAGGTGCTAACTTTGGATATGGGGATCGATTTGGGTGCAATGACAATGTGGCTCAAGCTACTGACTTGGGATCACTAAATATGAACGGACAGGTTATTCAGCAAGTATCCTTAGACGCTTATGATATTTTTAATGTCTTAGAAGAAGATTTTTATCAAATAAAACTTGAAGAAGAAGGGAGTATAAACATAACGGTTACTCCTACGGGGACTCAATATTTGGCAGGTACTCAAAATATTTTTACAGGAGCTTGCAACCCAGGAGTCCCTTTCGACGCATTGACCGAAGGGGATTTGAATATACAATTGATAGATTCTGATGGCTTAACTGTTTTAGGAACTGCTAATCAACATGCCGCTGGAATTGCTGAAACACTAAGTTTTGGCCCATTTTTAAATATTTCTGCTGGTAAGACGCTTTACATTCGGGTATTTGGGGCAGCGGGAAACCAGACTCAAATGTATAATCTTCAATTAGCTTTGACGCCCCCTCCCATTCCATCTTTAAGTCAGTGGGGACTATTTATTTTTTCACTCTTGATTATCAATTTGGGTGTCTTTTTTATTCATCGGCAAAGTATTTATTTATCAAGGAATTAATGCTATTTGGGTTTTTAATATTATTGAATAATTGTTTTGCACCGAGAGTGCTTTATTTCCTTGTTAATCATTAATTTAGAAATGATTTTATGCCTAGTCGGAGAACCTATCCGATAAATTTCCCCGTTAGAAAATACCTCTACCTAAAACTACTATATCATGCAAATCAAAAAAGCCGTCATTACCGCAGCCGCTAGAGGTGGCAGATTATATCCCGTTGGAGACACCGTACAAAAAGCAATGTTGCCCATTGCAGACCTGGATGGGGTGCATAAACCTGTCTTGCAGATTATTGCCGAAGAAGCCTTTGAAAGTGGCATCGAAGAAATATGTATTATTTGTGCGCCAGGTGATGAAGCACGTTATCAAACTGCTTTTCAGACCCTACGTAGCAATTTATTAGCTGCTTTTGGGAATGTCGAATGGGCTAAAAAACAAGCGGATAAAATCTCCTTCCTACTCAAGCATTTGACCTTTGTGGTACAAGATGAAACACTTGGTTATGGGCACGCGGTGCATTGTGCCAAGGATTTTGTGGGTGGAGATCCTTTTATTTTAATGTTAGGAGATCACTTATATCTTTCTGACAATCAATCATTAAGGTGTGCTAAGCAATTATTAACCTTAGCTAAAAAAGAAGGTTGTGCCGTATCTGCTGTGAATGCTACACCAGAACATTTAATTCATCAATACGGAACAATTAATGGGCGATACGTCGCAGGACAACAGGGCGTGTATGAAATAGAAAGAATTATCGAAAAGCCATCGTTAAGTCAAGCCGAATTGGATTTGTTGATGCCAGGGCAGAGAGCTGGACACTACCTCTGTTTTTTTGGAATGCATGTTTTAACCGCAGCCATTTTTGATATTATCGAAAGACATACTTCTACTTTGGAAAAAGGGAAAGATATACAATTGACGCCTGCTTTAGAACTGCTGGCGAAAGAGGGAAAATATTTGGCACTAGAAGTAAAAGGACGCCGCTATAATCTAGGGACGGATCTAGGTTGGTTAGAAGCACAGATTTCTTTTGGTTTGGAAGGGGTAAATAGCAATGCCTTATTGTCTAGTATGGTTAATCAATTGGCGGAGGCGAGGATGCGAAAGTAGCCTGATCGTCGTAGCTTAGGTTTTAGCCTGACCATCTGTAGCAATGTAAGCCCTTCCAAAATAATAAAAAAACAGCTTTTGAAAAATCCATTCATAAATATAATCACCAGTTCCGACCCCAAAGTCAGGAATCAATCCTTTTTAAAAGTATGTCAAGGCAAATCTTTGACTGTTTTAAAAAAAGACCTCGAAACTTTAGAACAGTTTCGTATCCAAACTGATAACCTGTACGAACGAGTGCGGGCGATTTTGTTTTTATACACAGCTTACCGTTTTGTCATTCCTAATTTAAAAGGTGTGAAAAGTACAGGCAAAACGCCGTATACTGGTTTCGAACACTTATTGAATCGACGATTTGAAGAGGCAATTGCTGCCTTTTTACAAAAAGAAAAAACAGATGGGGTCAATGCCACTATCGCTAGTGCATTGGCAGAGGCATACCATCAAAGGGCCTTTCAGATTTTAGGAGAGCAAGTGCGAAAGTCGGTACGGTCTACTGCTGGAAATCAATGGATGTTTAGAGGAGGGTATACGGCACAGCATCCAATCAAAATTCATAAGCAGTTATTAGAAAGAGGGGAAAATGGGGCATTATATCCCATATTAGAAGAAAAAACGGCTGTTCGGATGGACTTGAGTCATAGTGGCTGGTCAGATATTTTCTTTTTAGGAATGGATTATCCCGAAGGTGCAAGGGTGATAAATGTATCTGTGAATTTAGGCGTATTTGGTCGAGATAAAGAAATTAAACCACCGATTCAAAGTTATATTCGAGTGATCGCGGAACCTGTTTTGCGGTTGACTAGTGTAGATTTAGGGGTTACAAAAGATGTGACGACACTCGAAGATTTATTTAATTTCGGAAATGATTATTTAAGTTTATTAAAAGCAGGAGTGATTGCTTCTGGCTGTATTCCGCCATCTTTTGAGGGCACTCAACAATCTTTAGCGGAATTATTAGGGCAAATCGTTGCGCCTGGCATGGGCTTAGAATTAGTGACTGCGGTAAATGATATTCCGAAAGGATCTCGTTTTGCAGTGTCTACTAATTTATTGGGGTCTATTATTGCCGTTTTGATGCGAGCAACTCGACAAACTCAGAGCCTAACGGGACAGTTGCAGGAGTCAGAAAGACGATTAGTGGCTGCCAGAGCGATTTTAGGCGAATGGTTGGGTGGTTCTGGTGGTGGCTGGCAAGACTCAGGTGGAGTATGGCCTGGAATTAAGCGAATCGAGGGGGCATTAGCCAAAGCAGGAGATCCAGAGTACAATATTAGTCGTGGCTGCTTATTGCCTCAGCATACCATATTAGGTGAGGGCGAAGTACATCCCGAAATGGCAGAGCGATTGACGGAATCTTTGGTCTTAATGCATGGTGGAATGGCACAGAATGTGGGCCCTGTATTGGAAATGGTGACCGAAAAATACTTGCTACGTTCTGAGTCAGAATGGACAGCTAGACTCGCTACTAATGAAGTCTATGATGGAATTCTAAAAGCTTTAAAAGAAGGTAATATTAAAAATTTAGCCAAATGGACGGCGCATAATTTTGATTACCCAATCAAGACGATTATTCCTTGGGCGACCAATCATTATACAGAAACTTTAATTGCTAAAGCTAAGAAGAAATTTAAGCAGGATTATTTAGGTTTTATGATGCTAGGTGGTATGTCAGGTGGTGGTATGGGGATGTACATCAATAATAAAAATCCTAAAAAAACGAAGCAAGCAGTTTTAAATATTATTAGAAAAACAAAGTCAGAGTTAGAATCAGCTTTGCCTTATGCAATGGAACCTGTTGTTTATGATTTTGCCATTAATAATAAGGGAACTTTTGCTAGCTTATTGAGCCGAGAAACAGCATGGATGCCCGAAAAATATTACGGTATTCAGATTTCAAATTTGGCTAGGTTAAGCACAAATGAAATTGCCTACCAAAGAAAATTGGAAGTAGAATTATATACCGCTCAGTTGACAGGAGCGAATGCTTCTCATACTTTATTAAGGACTTTAGTTAGTAATTTATTTCAGGTCTCTGGTGGTGATTTTGGTGATCAAAAACGACTACAAAACGAGTTGGCGGATAAAATTAAAACCGAAAATGGTTTTGATAATATCCAACATACGAAAATTAGAGAAGACTTACAAAAAGGTAAAATCGGTCTATCTAGAAACCGTCTTCCTGCTGAGACGACGATAGAAGATGTAAAGGCGACTTCAGTCACCGTCTTATCCGAAGTAAAAGATAAAGCATTAGGAATCAAAGCATTAAAAGATGGAAAAGTAGCTGTGTTAAGCTTAGCAGGAGGAGTTGGTAGCCGTTGGACAAAGGGCGCAGGTGTCATCAAAGCCATTTTTCCATTCACCGAATGGGAAGGAAAACACCGCAGTTTTGTAGAAGTACATTTGGCTAAAACGGCACAGACGGCGAAAGAATTTGGTGCCAAACCTCCACATTTAGTTGCGACTAGTTACTTGACCTATAATGCGATTGCAGAACAGTTAACTAAGGCTAAAAATTTTGGCTACAAAGGCGATATTTATTTATCAAAAGGTAAATCTATCGGTCAGCGGTTTGTGCCGATGGTGAGAGATTTAAGATTTCTTTGGGAAGAAATGCCTCAAGAGAAATTAGACGAAAATAAAGAGAAAGTAAGAGCTGCAGGTCGTGCGGCTTTGATGGGGTGGGCAAAGGAAAAATCCGAAGGTTCAGACTATGTAGATAACTTAGCCAAACAACGTTTTAGTCCACTTGGTCACTGGTATGAAGTTCCCAATTTGTTGAGAAATGGAGTACTTAAAGACCTATTGGAAAAGCATCCACAGGTGGAGACGATTATGCTTCACAATATTGATACTTTGGGTGCAAATTTAGACCCTAAAGCATTGACGCAACATTTGTCTTCAGGCAATATGTTAAGTTTTGAAGTAGTACCAAGAAGGTTGGAAGATAGTGGAGGAGGGCTTGCCAATGTCAATGGAAAAGTACGCCTATTAGAAGGTTTAGCACAACCACATGAAGAAGACGAATTGAAGTTGAGTTATTATAATTCTATGACGACTTGGATTCAGATTGATGATTTACTAGCTTGGTTTGGCTTAACAAGAGCAGATCTATCCAAAGATGCTGCCTTCTTGGACGAGGCGGTCAGAAAAGCGGCACAAAGAATGCCGAGTTATGTAACGATTAAAGAGGTAAAGTATCGTTGGGGACATGGTCAAGAAGATGTCTATCCTGTGGCGCAGATTGAAAAATTATGGAGCGATATGACGGCTCTACCAGACGTTTCTTGTGGTTTTATAGTCGTAGATCGAAAGCGTGGACAACAGCTGAAAGATCCCGCTCAATTGGATGCTTGGGTGAATGATGGTAGTAAGGAGTATGTGGCTAGGTTGTGTGGGTGGTGAAAATGATAAAAATTTGATTAAAAAGATAACTTATGTTATCTTTGCTTTATGGATTTTAGAAAAGGTTTAGAAAAAATAGTAGAAATTTTTGAAACGGAGTCTATTGGTTACATGGTCGTAGGTGGTTTTGCACTTAGTTATTATAATAGATTTCGGTTTACAGCTGATATTGATTGTGTAATCCAAGTTTACCCACATCACGTTGAACAAATTATAAAATATTTCCCTGACTGGTTACATTCCTTAGAATTTTTTAAAGATAGCGCATTAAGGGGTAGACTATTTAACATTACAGATTTTGAGACGGGGGTAAAGTATGATTTTATGCCATATATTGATAGTGATTATAATTACGTAGCTTTTGAACGAAGAAGAAAAGTTGATTTCATGGATATAAGTTGTTTCATTGCCACACCAGAAGATTTAGTTATAGCAAAACTGAAATGGTATGAAATGTCCGAAAGTGCTAAGCAGTTAGAAGATATAAAATTCTTATTGACTTTATCGGAATTAGACTTTCAGTATTTAGAGGGATGGGTAAATAGATTAAATATTAGGAGATATGGATTATTCTGAAAATGTTAAATTAAGTGAGGCATCTGATTTAGCCTACGCAAAGTGGTATGCAAGCTTACCAAACGAAAAGAAAAATCAATTTTTCTTAAGTAGCTATAACTTTGTGGTAGATAAAATTAGGAATGATTCGATAAGGGATAACCCCTTTGTCACAGAATCAGAAATAAAACTACGTTTTATAGAATTGACTCAAAAAGAAGATTATTCTCCAGAGACATTTGCTTTTATCAAACGGAAAATGCAAGAACGAATCGAAGAAGAATGGAAGGCTCGGTTTAGAGAAATGAAAAAGAAATTAAACTGGTCTTATGATGAGATGGCAACTTTTAGTGGAGCTAAAAATGGTGAATCTATTAAGGCATCAGTGAATAGAAAATTACCAGCTTTTGCTAAGTTGCTCGTTTGTATTTACGAAGAGATGAAAAATTCGAAGAAGTGATAATTTATTTGAAATTAGAGAAAGAAGGGTTACTCCAGTAGTATAGTACTGTATCTACTACATTTCCTGTACCATCACCAGCATCATAAGGCATAGTTTGCATTTCTACGCCGCCTATTCGTTGATAAAAACCAATGGCAGGTGTATTGGCAGCAAAGACGAATAAGTAGATGCCTTGGTTTGGATGATTAGTATGTGACCATTGACCAGCTAATATCATCAATTGCTTACCGATTCCTTTTCCATGATAACTTTTATCGACGTGCAAATTGTCTAAATAAGTCCCGTATTTTGGGTCTTTTCCACCGTACAAACAAGTGAAACCACAGAGTTTGCCGTTTTCTTTGGCAGTAATAATATGCTGATTATCAGAAGGATTTGTGAATCGCTCTGTCCAGACGGCTAACCTTTCTGCTTGTACTTTATTGTCTAAGAAATCGTCATCTAGTATGCCACGGTTGTGCTGTTGCCAGCTTTGGGCGTGGAGTTGGGCGATTGACTTTAAATCTTCTTTTATGGCAGGTTGGTAGGTAATCATTTTTATAAAAAATAGGCTATAAACAATAAAAGCCCAACTTCAAAAGAAGTCAGGCTAATTTGGGTGAAAGACGGGATTCGAACCCTCCAAAGTGTCCAGACAAACTATTGATAATCAGATTTTAATGTAATATGAATTTAATAAATTGATCTGTTTATCCCTGTTTTTTTGCATTACTGACAGAGTATTGACAGAGTTTTTTTGCTTATAAAATAGTAAAATAACTAAAGATTTAAAGCTTATCAAAACTATAACCTTTACAAATTACTTTGTAGGAAATTGGTACATTAAAAAAATAGTGGCTATGGAATGAAAAATAAGAATAGATTAAAATAACATTTACTATTCAAGATGAAACTCGTCATAAAATCAATAACGGATGAAGAAAAGCTTATAGAACTATCAACAAATTAATTATTGATAGATTTTAACAAAATTAATGCGTCCAAAGAGCCAAATGATATGTTGTTTTTTTAATATACTTACTAAAAGAATTAATTTTGCTCCTTTTGTCTTAACTTACTCAACCATTCTGGTGAAATACCAATAAATTCGGCTATATATTTGGAAGGAACGGTTTGCACAATTTCGGGAAATTCTCTCCCTAAATACTGATAGAATTCTTTGCTGTTAAAGGTTAGTAGACGAGATTTAAATTCATTTTCATAGTGGAATGCGTCTATAATCATTTTATTATAAAATTCAGCTAGAAAAGGTTCTTGCGTCATTTGCTCAATGATACCTCTAGTAAATACAAGAATATCTGAATTTTGAAACGCTTTAATTTCATAAGAAGAAGCTTTCCTACTAAAAAAGCTA
>CALDTJ010000494.1 GCA_937924145.1 uncultured Saprospiraceae bacterium | reverse complement strand
GTTACTCGACCAATTCCTGAACCTGCGCCTGTTATTAAAATAATTTTATTACTAAATTCCATGTTTAAATTTTATATTTTCTAATTATTGTTGGTACTATATGAAGTTTTCTTTTTGACGCAGAGAGACGCTGATTATTATGACTTTTTTATGTTTTTCTACTCTTACGTGGAACAAGTTAAAGAAGAGAACATAAAAAGTCATAAATTCAAACAGCGTCTCTCAGCGTCAAAAAAACATTATCTAAACTTGGTACAGTCATTATACATCTTTCTGAATTGCATTAACGATAGTAGCAGAATCATCCCCAATAGTTCCTAAAATTCCACCCGTTTTATAATTATCAAAACCGACAAAATAGAGATGCTGAAATTCACCAGTCCCTACTGCTGCTTTAGGGCAATTATATTTATCTAAACTAGTTTCTATATTTTGTATAAACGAATCCAATGCTGGTCGATAGCCCGTTGCTAAAAGAATAGCATCGAAAGGCATTTTTTCGCCATTCGCAATGATTCCATTTTCATAAAAAGCATCGACAGTTCGAATAATTTTAATTTTTCCTTGTTTGATTGCCTCGACTGTCCCGATGTCAATAACAGGTGTTTTTCCTGTCTCCATCAATTGTTTGGTAGGAGAAACATTAGATAATGGAATTCCATATTTTGATAAATCCCCCATAAACACTCGACGTATCTTTGTGCCTAACCAGTCTCCTAATCCAAAAGGTAGTTTAGCTAATTTTCTAGCAGTCAGTTGAACAGGGCGGCCATTCAAATCTCTTGGCACTATACTTACTGGCGTACGAATAACAACTGTAGTATCTACATCCGATTCTGATAAATCAAAAGCAACTTCTGCCCCAGTATTTCCGAAACCAATAACCAACGTTTTTTTACCAATAAAAGAAGTTGGATTTTTATAATCTCTACTGTGCGTAATAGTTCCTTTAAAATTTTCCTGTCCTTCCCAAGTAGGTACATTAGGAATTCGATTTACGCCCGTAGCTAAAATGACATTTTTGGTCTGAAAAGTTTTGTCCCTGTTCGTTTGAACGATCCAATTTTCTCTGTCCTTACTAATTTTAGTTACAGCTGTATTTAAGTGAGGTTTGATATCAAAATGCTTGGCATAATTAGTCAAGTATTCCACTACTTTTGCTCTAGGCACATAAAGCGGATAATCTTCTGGAAAAGGCAAATGAGGTAAAGCAGATAGTTGTTTTACCGTATGCAAATGCAAACGATCATAATGCCCACGCCAAGTAGAACCAACTGTCTCGGCTTGTTCTATGATCTCAAAAGGAATACTTCTATGACGCATTCGGCCTGCAACTGCTAAACCTGCTGGCCCTGCACCTATTATTAGATTTTCTATAGTTGTCATTTTAAAATTTTTCGTAGACCAATACCTGCCAGCCCTCGAAGGGCTGGCAGGTATTTTATTCTAGAATAAGGTCTATTAAATAGCCAACATTTTTCTATAAAAAGCACTCACATATCCTACCCATTTTTCAGGACTTCCCATTTGGCAAAAATGCCCCAATCCTTTCATGATAGTTAGTTCCGCATTTTTACAGACCTTTTCTTTTAAATGATAAGCCATTTCCACTCTTGCAACAGCATCTTCATCCCCCCAACAAATATGAACAGGTAATTTTGTTTGCGCTAAAGCAGGCAACCAGCGAGTTTTTTCAAACCGTTTTCGATCATTCAAATACTTAATGGTTAAATAAGTTTTTTGATTACCGTCTTGTAAAGTATTACTCTCCCAAAGCGTTTGAATCTCTTCTGCTGATAGATTATCATTCCCGTGTGCCCCTCTAATTTGTTGATTGAAAACCTTAAATGAAAGGACATTTTTCATCAAATACCCATATTTGGAAAGTAAAATTTTCTGAGTAATTCTCAAATCTGCCAATTCCAAAACCATGCTACCATTTGTAAAAGTTAGGCTTTGCAAACCTTCTGAAAACCAGCTTGGCATAATACCATTTTCGTGTCTTGCTACTATTTCGGTTGCCACACTGTCTCCCATATCATGAGATAATATATGTCCACCTTTAACACCAAAATATTTCCAAACTTCAAAAACAGTATCTGCTTGTTCAAACAGCGAATAAGTATAATTTTCGGTCGGCTTATCACTCAATCCGTAACCTAACATATCAAATAAAATGATTCGATCAAAGATTTTTAACATCCCATCAACTACCGCATGATAAGAATAAGAAGATTCTGGAAAACCATGAATTAAAAGCAAGGTCTTATCAACTGAGGCATTAGGATTGCCTAATTGCTTGACAAATAATTGATGTTTGAATGGGCCGTAGGGAATAAATTCGCCATCAGCTTTCCATTTTGTGAGTTGTGGTGACATCGTTTTGTTTTTACGAAAAGTCCTTCCAGCCCGCTGCGGGCTAGAAGGACTAAAACCTTAAAGATTTCCTTTTAGCATATCTATCGTTTCATAGAATTCAGTCATCGTCTCTTCGATAATTTGAGCAACAGGTTTAACTGCCTCAATTCGACCTGCTACTTGTCCTGTTAATGCTATACTTGCCTCCATATTTCCTCCAAAATATAAATCTTGAACATTAGAAAACTCTGATCTGAAATCTACTTTTTCTTGGCGTTCTAGTATTGTAGTTTTTTCCGTTCGTAGTGCTCGCATAGCTGGGCTACTAAACTGGTTCAGAATCAGGGTATCTTGATCCGACGCACCAACTATGGCATCTTTCCAGTTTTGATGTACAGGTGATTCTGCACTGGATACCATCCGTGTACCCATCTGGACACCTTGTGCGCCTAAAGCAAAAGCGGCTGCCATACTACAACCATCTATAATACCGCCTGCTGCAATAATCGGCACATTTACCTTCTTCGCTATCATTGGCAATAAAACCATACTAGCTACTCCTCTTGGATTCTTAAAACCTCCTCCTTCAATACCTTCCACGATCAACCCATCTACTCCAACCTCAATAGCTTTCATAGCTGCTTGAAAACTAGGTACTACGTGAAAGACGGTTAATCCAGCGGCCTTCAATGGGCCAACTACTTTTGCGGGATTTCCTGCGGAAGTAGAGACAAATTGTACGCCTTGATCAATGACGAATTGAATAATATTAGGGTCTCGGACGAATGCCAAGGCAATATTTACCCCAAATGGTTTGTCCGTCAAAGTTCGCATCTTTTTGATTTCAGCTTTGACATTATCCAATTCCCCTGAAGAGGTTTCTATAATGCCCATTCCACCAGCATTGGATACGGCTGAGGCTAATTGGGCGCGAGCAATCCATCCCATAGGTGCTTGCATAATCGGATAATCGACGCCTAATACTTCTGTTAATCTATTCTTTATTGGTTTCAAAAGTTAGTTTTTTATGATTTTAGAAAAAGTTGTCAGTTGTAGGTTATCAGTTGTGCTATACAATTGACAATTGATAACCGATTACACTGCAACCGTAGATAGCAAAGCACCATATTCCAATGCCTTTTTACGATCTTTACTAATTTCTTCATATTCAGGCGTAGTAGACATGGCAATAAATGATTCCTTGGAAGGATAAGATACAATCAAAAACATATCTGGTTGAGCACTGTAATCTCCAATAACCGTCCGTTGTACTTCTCCTCCCCAAATCATTTTACCTCCTGCTTTGGCAACTAAAGGTTCCATATTTTTACTATATCGTTCATAGGCTTGTTTACCCGTTTCTTTACCATCGGGTGTTTGGTCTTTAAATTTTAAAATATTGACCATCACCAATGGAGTATTCGATGGATAATTTTTAATAAAATCTACAAATTCTTCTTTACTTGGTACTACTTGATTGGTAAGATTCATATAGCTGTTTTTAGGATAATTTTTAATGAATTGAGTTATCACAATATTAGTATAAAAATACTAATTTTAATAAAAATTAGGCATTTAAAATTTGAAAGCGTTGGTATAGCTACAATTTAAGCATTTGTACCAAGATATTTCTGTCGCCAATTCCATAAGCCGACTCCAGACATTACAAAGTAAATGACGTACAAACCTGCATAAACTTTCAATCCTTGAGAAAAATAGAGTCCTACCGTGACAGCATTCAAAATAATCCAATATACCCAAGCATAGAGGTATTTATGCGCCTCTAAATAACTAGCAATTAAACCAAAAACAGTTGTATTAGAATCAATAAATGACTTTTCGGCATCCGTATACGTCTTAAAAATATAGCCCACTCCAAGTGCTAAAATAAAGCCTGCGATAATCCAGAAAATATGATTTTTCAGCGGTAGTGTTTTGATGGCTAAGGTTTCGCCTTTTTCGTTTTGAGACCATTTATACCAACCATAAATAGAGAATAAAATGAAAAAAGAATATAAGATAGCCTCTGAATATAACTTAACACCAATGAAAGAATAAATAAATAAGATAGCCGATAGAATAGAAAATAGCCAACACCAAATATTTTCTTTTACTAATAAAAAAAGGTAAATTAAACTTAGGACAGTCCCTGTTATTTCTATGATTAAATCTGTACTCATTGTTTTTATATTTTAAATAATTCCACAAAATAGGGAAATGAGTATAGATAAATAACAGCCCATCCAAGTTTATTAAAATTAGGGTATTTGCTTTCCCCTGTTTTCTACCTAAATTTGCGAAAATTAAAAATGTTAAATATACTATTATGGATAAACTAGACGCATTAAATCAAGTAGCTGAATTTCACCGTACTTTTAAACACCCAATCGAACCAGCACCGATCATTCCTGCTGAAAAGCGATGTAAATTGAGAGTTTCTCTAATTGCAGAAGAGTTAAAAGAGTTGGAAGAGGCGATTGCTGATAATGATTTAGTAGAAATAGCGGATGCTTTATGCGATATTCAATATGTACTATAAGGAGCCGTTTTGGAATTTGGTTTATGCGATAAATTCAGAACCTTATTTGATGAAGTTCAACGGTCTAATATGAGTAAGACTTGTAAGTCGGAAGAAGAGGCCAAAGCGACTATGGCGCATTATAAGAAGACCAAAGGCGTAGATAGTTACTTCAAAAAAGAAGGCGATGTATATTTAGTTTTCCGAGAGTCAGATAACAAAACATTAAAGTCTATCAACTATTCTCCTGCTGATTTGAAGGGAATTTTAGAGGAATAAACCGCAACTATTCACCATTTAGATTTACGATTTTTTTTTCAACCATATAGTTATTTAAGTTCATTTAGACCACCTCTTAAATGAACTTAAATGTCTAAATGGTAAAAACAACGTCCTATTTGTGTAGTGCTGAGTATTTACAATAATAATAAAATAGTTTTTTTGAATACAATAGACCTGACCGATTTTCGAAATTTGTCAGGTCTTATTTGTAGCAGTAATAACAAAACAAAATGGATCATAGTAAAACAATCTTCCCCTTTTCCGATCACTTAGGAATGAAATTGGTCAACCGAGCAGAAGGCAAAAGTCATTTCCAAATAGTTCTCCAAGACCATCACTTCAATCCTCAGAAGGTAGTACATGGTGGTGTTATGTATTCCCTTGCAGATACTGGTATGGGTGGTGCTTTATATCCTATGCTCAATTTTAAAAATGGAGAACTATGCGCAACTATTGAGATCAAAATGACTTATCTAAAAGCTGCTAGAAAAGGTATTTTAGATTGTCATACCGTTGTGATTAATAAAGGTAAACGAGTTGCCATGCTAGAATCGGAAGTATGGAATGAAGGTAAGTTAGTAGCTAAAGCAACTGGCAGTTATGCTGTATTTACTCCGAGTAAAACTTAAAAAAAGTTATTAGAATCAATAAGTTTTTCACTAAATTGGGGTCTAAATCGAAAAACTTATGAAGTACCAATTCACCTTCCTTTTTGTTATTACGCTACTATTTTCTTGCAACTCTCTTGCTGAAAAAGAAAATACTTCTCCATCAGAAAAACGCCCTCCCAATATCGTCCTCATCTTCACAGATGACCAAGGCTATCAAGATTTGGGTTGTTATGGTTCACCAAATATTAAGACACCTAATATTGATCAGATGGCAAAAGAAGGGGCAAGATTTACCAACTTTTATGTATCGCAGCCTGTTTGTTCTGCCTCTCGATCTTCCTTATTAACGGGGTGTTATGCTAACCGATTAGGTATATCGGGTGCCTTTTCTCCTTATGTTGGAAAGGGGCTGAATCCAGCAGAAGAAACCATTGCTGAGATTTTAAAACCGTTGGGTTATGCTACTGCTATTTATGGTAAATGGCACTTGGGCTCCGAGCCAGAATTATTACCAACTCGACAAGGTTTTGACGAATATTTAGGTATTCCTTACTCTAATGATATGTGGCCTTTTCATCCTTGGCAAGGCTCAGTTTTTAACTTTCCAGATTTGCCTTTAGTAGAAAATGAAACGGTCATTGATACCTTGGAAGATCAAAGTATGATTACGACTCAATACACAGAAAGAGCCGTTAATTTTATTAATAAAAACAAGGATAACCCTTTCTTTTTATATGTTCCACATAGTATGCCTCACGTTCCACTTTATGTCTCTGATAAATTTAAAGGTAAGTCGGCGGGCGGCTTATACGGTGATGTTATTGAAGAGATTGATTGGTCTACTGGTGAAATTTTAAAGACCTTAAAAAAGAATGGTTTAGATGAAAATACCCTAGTTATTTTCACCTCAGATAATGGGCCTTGGTTATCTTACGGTGGTCATTCTGGTGTGGCTTTGCCTTTACGAGAAGGAAAAGGGACTGCTTTAGAAGGTGGAGTTAGAGTGCCTTGTGTGATGCGGTGGCCTGCAACTATTCCCGCTGGACAAACAATTGCTAATCCAGCTATGACGATTGATATTTTACCAACAATCGCTCAATTAACAGGCGCAAAATTACCTATCAAAAAAATTGATGGTGAAGATATGAGTTATTTAATGAAGGGAGAAGTAACTGCAGTACCTCACCACGATGCTTATTATTTTTATTATCATCAAAATGAATTACACGGCATTTTAAGTGGCGATGGTCGTTGGAAATTATATCTACCACACCGATATCGATCCTTAAATGGACGAGTTGGCACGAATGATGGATTACCGATTGATTATGAGTACAATCAAATAGGTCAGGAATTATACGACTTAGAAAATGATATTAGTGAAACAACGGATGTCGCAGCCAAACATCCAGAAATAGTCGCTCAATTATTAAAACATGCTGAATTGGCTCGACAGGAATTGGGAGATAAATTGACTGATCGAGTTGGTGTTGGCGTCCGTCTTATTGGTTTAGTAAATAAATCAAAATAATTTATTAAATGGCGTAGGGGGTAAGTTCGAATAATTCGTTTAGTAATAGAAGTTAGTTTTTTGCTCAAAATAAATTTAATAGGAACATCGAGGGGTCGGTGTTCCTTTTTTTGTACACTACTTAGATTTAAAGTCGTTGCCAAAGCAAAACTTGTTTTACTGAATCTCCTTTTCTAGTTTTAAAAGGAGTCGTTGATAATAATAGATGATTTCCTTCTTTTTGAAATTCAAAATTACGCACTAAATCTGTCCCAATCCAATTGGGAAAAACACTCATATCCACTTGGTGAACGACGGTATTTTCTACGATTTTGAAAGTGCCTGAATAAGCAGTATAACCTTGAAAAGCCGTTTTCACTTCTATCTCTGTCCCTTTCCAACTATGTGGAATTTCAAAATTTGGTCGATCCATTCGCATTAATTGAGCAGACATTCTACCTGCTTGCGTATAGATAATACTACCTTTAGCATTTTCTCCATAAGGATAATTGTAATGTTTTCCACTAGCTGTTTGCACATCCCAATGCACCAAATTCCATGCACCGATAAATTGATCTCGTATTGTATTCATGTGCTAAATTTAAAATTAGATAAAAACAAATTTAACGAAATAAATAGGTTTTAAAAATTTAAAGTAATTTCCGTTTTTATTTTCTTTGTTCAATATTCCTTTAATAAAAATTCAATCTAAAATATGGCAGTTTCTCTTTCTAAAAAAACTAAAATTGGTTTTATCGGTACAGGTGTAATGGGCGTTTCCATGTGTGGACGTATGATGGCAGAAGGCTATTCGATGACTATTTACAATCGAACTAAATCAAAAGCTCAAACTCTAATTGATAATGGAGCAAAATGGGCGAATTCTCCTGCTGAAGTAGCAGCCCAATCGGAGATAGTTTTTACCATAGTTGGTTATCCACAAGATGTAAAAGAGGTTTACTTTGGTGAGAATGGTATTTTTTCAACTGCCAAATCTGGAAGTATTCTAATTGATATGACCACAACCAAACCTAGTTTGGCAGAGCGAATATATGTAGTCGCAAAAACTAAGGGGATTTCAACAATTGATGCCCCTGTTTCTGGTGGCGATGTTGGAGCTAAAAATGGCGCTTTATCCATTATGATTGGCGGTGATAAAAAGACGGTTAAAACAGTTATGCCTTTATTCGAAATCATGGGAAAAAATATGATTTATGAAGGCAAAGCTGGTTCAGGGCAACACACCAAAATGTGTAATCAAATCACGATTGCAGGTACGATGATTGGCGTTTGTGAAAGCTTGATTTATGCACATAAAGCAGGCTTAGATTTGGAGGTTATGTTGCAAGCAATAAGTGGTGGCGCAGCAAGTTGTTGGACGCTACATAATCTAGCACCAAGAATCGTTCAAAGAAATTTTGATCCTGGTTTTTATGTTGAACACTTTATTAAGGATATGGAAATTGCATTGGATGAGGCTCGACTGATGGATTTATCTTTGCCTGGATTGGCTTTAGTGCATCAGTTGTATAAAGCGGTGCAGGCACAAGGAAATGGTCGATTGGGCACACAAGCTTTGACTTTGGCTTT
>CALDTJ010000493.1 GCA_937924145.1 uncultured Saprospiraceae bacterium | reverse complement strand
TACTTGGCAACCCGTAACCCGCAACTCGTAACCCGACACCTTTCATTTCTCAATAGCCCCCGAAAATGATGTTTGTTTGTTGTAGAATTTTCGCTCTTTTGAAAATTCGCTCTAGTTGCTAACTCCAATAGCTATTATTCTTTAAAAATCTTCGTCAAGGGTAAAGACTTGCTTGTCTCTATCTGCCATAACTCCAGACTTCTGATAATCCCCTACTCTCTTCTCGAAGAAGTTCGTCTTACCTTGTAAAGAAATCAATTCCATCCAAGGGAAAGGGTTTTCAGTATTGTATATTTTAGTGCATCCTAAAGATGCTAATAATCTATCTGCTACGAATTCGATGTATTGACACATCATATCTGAGTTCATACCAATCAAATTCACTGGCAAGGCATCAGAAACGAATTCTTTTTCAATATCCACTGCGTCTTTAATCATTGTTACCACTGTTTCCTCTGGAAGTGGTCGCTCAATGTGGTTATTGTATAATAAACAAGCAAAATCACAGTGCATTCCCTCATCTCTAGAAATCAACTCATTAGAGAAAGAAAGTCCTGGCATCAAGCCACGTTTTTTCAACCAAAAAATAGAACAGAAAGAACCAGAAAAGAAAATACCTTCAACCGCTGCAAAAGCAACAATTCGCTCTGCAAAATTTCCATTGTCAATCCATCTCAATGCCCACTCTGCCTTCTTTTTAACACAGTCTAAAGTATCAATTGCATTAAATAAGTAATCTTTCTCCTTATTATCTTTAATGTAAGTATCTATTAATAAAGAGTAAGTCTCAGAATGGATATTTTCCATCATGATTTGAAAACCATAGAAAAACTTCGCTTCCGTGTACTGCACTTCACTTACAAAGTTTTCTGCTAAGTTTTCATTCACAATACCATCACTAGCAGCGAAGAAAGCCAAAACGTGTTTGATAAAATGACGTTCATTATCATTTAACTTCGCATCCCAGTCAACTAAGTCTGCCGACAAATCAATTTCTTCTGCTGTCCAAAAACAAGCCTCGCATTGTTTATAAAACTGCCAGATGTCATCATGTACAATTGGAAAAAGCACAAACCGGTTGGGGTTTTCTTTTAGAATAGGCTCAATAAATGTGCTCATATTTTTTTTGATTCAGTTTACGTTGTTGCTAAGAGAAGTCAGAGGTCAGAACATTTCAACAAGTTGAAATTGTCAGAAGTCAGACAACCAATTTTTCGTAGGTTCTCAAAAGTTAGCATTAAGCACAAAGCTGATCTGACTTCTGACAACGAAGTGGTCTGACATCTAACCTCTTTTATTCTCTACAACAATTTGTTTAGTAATATAGATTGATGTAAAAAATAAAAATTTATTAGTTCCTTATTATCAAAGACATAAAAGTATATGCCTTAGATTAGTAGGTTAAATAAGTGTCCGTTTGTAAATTTCAGTTGTAATCGAATGTTTCTTTCTTGTAGGTTTTCCCTTCGTCTGTGAAAGAATGTTGGTAGGATAAATACGCTAAAGTGAGCGTTTTCATCATAGTGACATAAAATTACTAATGAATACGAGTTTTTACAAGCAAAGTTTTCCACACAATGTTAATAACTAATCTAAACAACTGATTATCAATGTCAAATAAATTTCAATAAGTTTTCCACAATGTGGATAACTTTGTGTGGATAATCTACAAAAGCTATTAGCAAATAAGTGAAGAAGGGCAAAAATCAGTAAAAAAACTTAGCTTAAATTAGTTTCTTTCTTCGGAAAAACCAAGCTAATAGGATGGAAATCAGTATACTAATTCCAATTAAGACATAAAATGGCAAATTGGTCCCGTTTTGGTTATCAAAAGGCACATCGACATTCATTCCAAAGAAACTAGCGATTAAGGTGGGCACCATCAAAATAATGGTCACTAAAGTAAGGCGTTGAATAACTACATTCAAATTGTTTGAAATAATGGAAGAGTAGGCATCCATCGTACTCCGAAGGATATTGGTATAGACGTTGGACATTTCCAGTGCCTGACTATTGTCAATAATAATGTCTTCAAAGAGGTCTAACTTCTCTTCATCAGGGCGAATATGAAGGAAGTCCGTTCGTTTCATTTTCAACTTCAATAGATCATTTGCACTCAAAGTATTCACAAAATAGACCAGACTTTTTTCAATACTCAATAATTGGCGTAAGCGACTACTCTCTAAAGAATCACTTAACTCTTTTTCAATTATATTTCGCTTTAAATTAAGGCTCTTCAAACAACTCAAAAAGCGATATACATTCTGTTCAAAAATCTGCAAGACAAATTTTTGCTCATCCTTTGGGTCAAAGTTTTTAATTCTATTGGCTAAAAACAAATCCAAAACAGGGTTCTCGAAAGCAGAAATAGTAATAATATGCTCTAAGGTCAGAATGATTCCAATCGGCACCGTCACATAGACCGATTCATCTTCTCGCAGCTTGTTATTAAGCACGGGCGTATTCAAAACGATCAACCGAGTATCATCTTCCCGTTCGTAACGAGATCGTTCGTCTACATCCAGTGAATCCGTTAAGAAATCTAGTGGCACATCATACTTGACAGAGACTTCTTTGAGCTCTTCTTGACTAAAAGGCGGGGTAATGTTTATCCAGCAGGACACCTCAGCCTCCTCTAGTTCTTTTAGTACTCCATTATATTTGGTAAGATATTGGATCACTCCTGCTGAATTTGATTCCGATTATATTAATGCCTGCAAACTTACGGGTTTTGTGTTGGAGGGACAAATGAGGGGAAGGTTATTGGTGATTATTGTAAAGCGGTTACTTCAAGTAATCTCTTTACTTTTCTGTTTTAAATAAGGAGATTACTTAAAGTAATCGCCTTACACTATCTTAGCTAAAGTCATCTTTTGTACGGTTTTTGACATAAATTCATCCCATTACTTATTCATTATGTAGATTTACGATTTATTTTTCTAAAATCGAAACAGATTTTGATTTCCACACGGATTTTGATTTCCACACGGATTTTAGTTTCCACACGGATTTTTTTTAACACTGAACTAGATGTTGACTTATTACACACGGATTTTGGTTTTTACCAGATTTTACTTAGCTTAATTTTTCATTTTTCTAAAATCGAAAATTATCATGCCTTACAACGAACACCTAGCAGACCGCATCCGCCAAATCCTATCCGATAAAAGAGCCAAAGTCACCGAAGAAAAAAAGATGTTCGGAGGACTCTGTTTTATGGTCAATAATAAAATGTGCATCGGCGTGATGAAAGAAGATGTTATGGCAAGAGTTGGCAGGGATGCCGCAGAGACTGCTCGTACTCGCCTCGGGGCACGTCCTATGGATTTTACGAAACGCCCAATGAAAGATTTTGTGTTCGTCGATCCAGAAGGGACGGACATGGAGGAAGATTTGGAATATTGGGTGGAACTTTGTTTGGCTTATAATCCTTTGGCAAAGGTTAGTAAAAAACGACAAAAAAAAGAATAAAAAAACAGCATCACCCGAGGTAATGCTGCTTATAAAGTTAACAAAAAAGGCTATAATTTATATTTTGATTGACGGGCTTTGGCCCTACAATTTTCTAATCAATCGTAATTTCATCCAGATCAGAGAAATCGGTCCATGATCCGTCTTCGCATTTAGTCCTTACTTGATATTCGTAGGTTCTGCCTGCTCTTACACCATTTAACTGAATACTCGTATAGGGAACGATAAATTTATACCAGAAATTAAAACCTTTTGATCTAATTTGTAACTGGTATTCCTTTGATTTAGCGACTGCGTCCCAAGACAAAGTAATGGTCTTACTGTTTAGTTGAGTTGCCATTACGTTTTCAGGCGCATCGCAAGTCTCATTGGAGGTATTCCCATCGTCATTTGTATCTCCTCCTCCACTATTGGTATCACCCCCTTCAGTGTCTGTACCTGTGTTTCCATTGCCATCATTTCCACTATCTGTTCCACCTCCTGACCCTTGACCGTCCGCTAAAGAAAAAGTTTCTAAATCAGAAAAAGGAGACCATTCACCCGTAAAACAAAGAGAGCGAACTTGAAATTCATAAGTAATATTAGCTTGTAAACCTCGATAAGTCACTTCATTGCCAGAAGTCGTATAAGTAGACCATCCACTGTAACCTTGTGCCTTCAGTCTAAATTGGTAACGATCAGCAACATTGACGTGATTCCACGAAAATTTAGCGTTATCGGCACCTGTCTTGACTGCGGATAATTCATTGGGCGAAATACAATCCTCATTGGTATCTCCACCTGTTGAACCACCACCGTCATTGGCTCCACTAATCACATTTGATGCTTTTTTTAAGCGAGGTTTCAAATAATTATTGACATAATTCGCCATTCGAGTAGCTTGACCAGCAGAAAACATATACGAACAAGATTCACTTGAATAATCCATGTAATTCATAAACATATCGGTAGAGCCACAAGATTGCTTGCCCAAGCTTGGACAACCTAAGTTATAGCCCGATTGGTCGGGCGTATCACTCACCCCATCATCCGAACCACAACCATTCCCCCAGATATGGTCTAAGGTAAAATAGTGGCCTAACTCATGCACTATCGTTCTACCATAGCGCAAATAGCTATGTGGGCGTGATCCTGGACAACCAGTACCACTACCGAAAGCGTTATCATCTATAATCACTCCATCGCCATTTCCACGACCACCGATTGGCGAGTAACCAGTTGTATTGCCTTGATTCAAGTCTCTGACAAAAATATTGATGTAACCAGACCAAGTACTTACTCGGTCACCAGTATTTGCTCCTGCGGTTACTGCTAAATCACCATTTCTTAGTCCTGTACCCGATGGATGATTTTGGTCGGCAATTCTAAATTCTACACAAACGTCACCATTATTGACGCCTGGAAAATAGCTGGAGGAACCATTTTTCCATTTAGTAATATCTCCATTCGTTCCACGGAAATCTTCGTTCAATCGTTTGATTTGGTTGACTGCCAAAGTACGCAAACAGGCTAAGTTACTAGCTGATGCATCCTGAAAGTGAACCGCTACGGGAATAATCAAAGGGTCGCTACAATTATTTCTATCCTGCGACGGATTGGTAGCTAAACGTTGCTGTAAATTGCGCATATTTTGCTGATGCGCTTTTCGGTAAGTATCATCTTTTAATAAGTGTGCTTGATGTTCTTCTGATTCACAATATTTTTCCGCTATTTCTACGGACTCGGGTTCTGTAATCGTAAAGTGAGGGCTGACGGTAAAAACTTCTTCATTCGGGGTCTGCCCTAAATCTAAATCTCGGTCTTTTTCGCAACCGATGGTCAATAAAAATAACGCTAAAAATGCTCCTAAAATCCTAAATCGATTCATGTGGGTAAAATTGGTTGTCAGAAAGACTGTTGGTGGTGTAGGATAGGCCATTGAGCGCACTCCACGATCCTCCAAACAAGGTCGTCTTTCCATTAATTAAAATGAAAATTGTTAAGTTCGAATAGTACTTTAGTGTCGGCGACTGAAGTCACCAGTACTATTTCAAAACATCAAAATGAGTGTGAATGATTGCGATTGCGAGTCTTTGTTGATTTGGTGTGTTTTAGGTACTACAGAGACGATGTTAGATGTGTTTGTTGTATAAATTTTCGCCTCTACTTTTAGCCTGTGAGTTGTAAGAACGAGAGAAACATAAAATATTATACAATAAGTAAAAAAAATATTAGAAAATGTCGGTAATAGTTCTTTTTGGGGGAATTTGGTGGCGGATTGGGGTGGAATGTACGTATCTGATAATTTCAAATTATCTGATACATAAATAAGTTTCAGGTTAATAGAGAATACTATTTACAATTCTTTTTGTTAGTTAAAAAATCACAAGCTGCAAATCATATTTACGTTTGGAACACCTCTATACGTACGCTAATTTATTACGCTGAATCAGTTATTCTAAAATAAGAAAACTTGCAAGTATTAACTTAAACTCATACTATGAAAAATATTGTAGGTGCTCCTGTTTATGGAGACAATTTCATCAACCGAGAGAAAGAATTAAAGACTGCCGTTCGGTTAATGCACAATGGTAATAGTTTTTTATTACTAGGTATTAGAAGACATCTACTTATTTTTGGCCCTAGAGGCATGGGAAAATCGTTTTTCTTAAAATATTTGAGCATTAAATTTAAAGCAAATCCAGTTTTCGAGCATAGTGATTTTGTCTCCCTTCCAGAAGAACAGAGCAATATCAAATGTACTACCGATTTGCTTAAAATGATACTGGCTTATTTGAAAGAAAATAGCTTTGAAAATGTCACAGCGATTTGGGAAGAAACGGAGGAGATTTGGGAGGAACATTTGAAATTATTGATTAACGTAATTAAACAAAAACAACAGCAATTTCCTAATTTTTCCTTGGTGGTGGTGATGGAAAATATCAACGAATTCTTAGATAAATTACGATCAGAAAAAAAACAAGCCAAAATAAAAGAGGCTCGATTTAGCTGTGGGAAACAGCCACTCTATTCCTACTTTAAATAGAGTGGCTGTGGGAAACAGCCGCCCTATCCTAATACGCTTTTGCAAACAAAACCCGACACTTAGAAGGCGCGCCACTAAACACACATTTCCCTTCTTCCATCACCGCATCATTAGGAATACAACGAATCGTTGCTTTAGTCAATTCCTTGATTTTTTGCTCCGTTTCTTCAGTGCCGTCCCAGTGGGCAGAAACAAAACCACCTTTGTTTTCAATGACGTCTTTGAACGTATCAAAGTCATCTACGACGGTTGTTTTTTCTGTTCTAAAATCTATGGCTCTTTGGAACATATCTTTTTGGATCGTTTCCAATAAGTTTTCGATATAGTCGGCTAGGCCTTCGACTGGTACATTTTGCTTTTCTTTGGTATCTCTTCTTGCCAATTCTACTTCTCCATTTTCCAAATCTCGCTTTCCAATACCTAATCTAATTGGTACGCCTTGCAACTCGTATTGGGCAAATTTGAAACCTGGACGTTTTTTCTTGTCCACGTCGTATTTTACTCGAATACCTTTGGCTTTCAATTCTGCGATGACCTTATCCGCTGCGGCGTCGATCACCTCATTTGGCTTTGGAATTGGAATAATCACTACCTGAATTGGCGCTAGTCTTGGAGGCAGTACCAACCCTTCATCATCCGAGTGGGTCATGATTAAACCACCGATCAAACGAGTAGACACTCCCCATGAGGTTGCCCAAACATATTCTTCACGATTGTTGGTATTCGCAAATTTTACATCAAAAGCTTTCGCAAAGTTTTGACCTAAAAAGTGAGAAGTACCCGCTTGTAACGCCTTACCATCTTGCATCAATGCCTCAATCGTATAGGTGTCTTCTGCACCTGCAAATCGCTCACTATCCGACTTTCTACCTCTGACAACTGGCATCGCCATGAATTCTTCAGCGAAAGTAGCGTAGACTTCTTGCATACGTTGTGCTTCTTCGATAGCCTCTGCCTCGGTGCTGTGTGCGGTGTGACCTTCTTGCCATAAGAACTCCGCTGTTCGTAAAAACAATCTAGTCCGCATTTCCCAACGGACGACGTTTGCCCATTGGTTAATCAAAATTGGTAAATCTCTATGCGACTGAATCCAATCTCTATAAGTGTTCCAGATAATTGCCTCGGAAGTTGGTCTGACGACTAATTCTTCTTCTAGTTTGGCATCTGGATCAACCATTAATTTCCCTTTTTGATTCGGGTCATTTTTTAATCTATAATGGGTCACTACCGCACATTCTTTGGCAAAACCTTCGGCATTTTTCTCCTCGGCCTCAAACAAACTCTTTGGTACAAATAATGGAAAGTAAGCATTGACGTGACCAGTTTCTTTGAACATTCGATCTAACTCAGCTTTCATATTTTCCCAAAGGGCAAAACCATACGGCTTGATGACCATACATCCTCTGACTGCTGAATTGTCCGCCATTTGTGCTTTTTTCACAATGTCGGTGTACCATTGAGAATAATTTTCTCCTCTACTTGTAATTCCTTTACTCATTTTTAAAACGGTTCACGGTGGACGGTAGATGGTTTACGGTCTTAAAAGACGTTGAACCTTTAGATACCTATCCCCTTTTTATTATAAATTTTTCAAGACTATTCATCACTATTAGATCGTCAGGTAAAAGATTAATATTATTAAGACTAGTTTTGTCAACATCTAAATCAGTTGTCCTTCATTAATCCGTTGTATAATAAAAATATACAACGGATTAATGAAGGACAACTGATCCAAGCGTTGACATATTT
>CALDTJ010000492.1 GCA_937924145.1 uncultured Saprospiraceae bacterium | reverse complement strand
TAGTTGCTGTATTTATTGGTGTGGTATTAATATCATCAACGGCTAAAATCTCATTGACTGGAACAACTGTGATGTAAACCGTTGCAGAATCACAAGCCATCGGCATACCATCGTCACATACTTGGTAAGTGAATTGATCGTTGCCTGAAAAATTTGGATCTGGGGTATACTCATAAGTTCCATCAGGATTAATCATTACCGTACCATTCATCGGTGTATCAAGTGGGGTAGTGGTAATGGTTAAAATATCGCCTTCTGGATCGTTGTCATTGGCTAAAAGATTGCCAGTGATTGGACTATCTTCGTCGCCCATTCCAGCATCGTCTGTAGCATAGACATCATTCATACCATCATTTGGCATGATTTCAATGGTGACTAAAACTGTATCACATTTTACTGGACTACCATCATCACAAACTTCGTATTCGAAAGTATCTTCTCCTTCAAAATTCGGGTCTGGTGTATAGGTGAAAGTACCATCTGGATTAATCGTTACCGTTCCATTCGTAGGATCTGTAATTGGCGTGGTATCAATGATTAAATTATCTCCATCTGGATCATTATCATTGCTCAATAAATTCCCCATTACTGGATTACTGCCTTCTTCTGTCACGAAGTTGTCTTCTGTTCCAATTGGGGCATTATTATTAGGATCTGTAAAGTCAAATACTTCGATGACTACATCCGCAGTATCACACATTTTCGGAGAGCCGTCATCACAAACTTCATATTGGAAACCACCTTCGCCCACAAATCCTGGATCTGGGGTGAAAGTATAAGTTCCATCTGGATTAATAACCACTGTTCCTCCAGTTGGTACTCCAACAGGAGTGGTATTGATGATTAAACTATCCCCATCTGGATCTTCGTCATTTGGTAACAGACTGCCCATTACAGGTTCATCTACAGGAGTTGTATTGATATCATCAATAGCAATCGGTGGATCATTGCCTGGTAACACTTCGATTGGAATATTTAAAGTATCACAAAGACCTGTTTGGTCACAAACAATTACACAAATACTATCTGTCCCGGTGAAATTTGGTTCTGGTTCATAAGTGATACATAAAGCGTCATTTGCGTTGTCAACTGTTGCAGTTGCAGTTCCATTAGTAGGTTGTTCGCAAATGGTAACTGTATGCGTATCTTCAAAATTTGGATCTACTATCGGGCCACAAGCAGTAATTGTGCTATCCTCAGGTGTTACTAAAGGTGGAAAAACAATTACTGGTGGTTGTGGAATAGCTGGCGGTTCTATAGTTGGAATAACCGTAACTGGAATGTCTACCGTATCACAAAGACCTGTCTGATCACAAACGATCACACAAACTTCATCATCTCCAGAAAATCCACTATCTGGCGTATATTCTATACATAATTGCCCATTGACAATGGTTGGAGTTGCCGAACCATTTTCTGGACTTCCTACACATAGGTTTGCCGTAAAAGTATCTCCTGCGTTGGGATCTAATACGGGCGTACATACCATAACAGTACTGTCTTCCGGTGTCGTGATTGGTGTAGGTATGACTACTGGTGGTTCTGGTGTAGTCGATGGTGGTAACGGTTCAATAACTGTTACAGGAACGAAAGTTGTATCGCAGGCACCTGTTTGGTCGCATACAATTACACAAACGCTATCCGTTCCAACATAACCACTATCAGGCGTATATTCGACACATAATTCACTGCCATTGACGGTGATTGTCTCTGTTCCATTATCTGCCCCACAGCTATTTGCTGTAAAAGTATCACCAGCATCAGGATCATTGATTGGCATGCATACCATTCCAGTACTATCCATCATGATAGTAATGGGGTTTGGTGCTACGACTGGTGGATTACATTTTGTACCTGCATTATTATAATTGACGTTATAATTATCTGTGAAGGTAAATGCATTGGCAAAATAGTTCTCAAAATCACCTCCTCCCATACCTGCTGCGGCAGAGTTGGGGTCAGACCCATTTTCGTATAATCGAATGCCGTCTACACATCCTCCTCCTGGAAGGGTGAACGTGTACATCAACATCTCTTCGTCAGCTACCAACGATAAGATAGAACCATTGGAGGCAATACCGTGAAAATCGTGATTGGTATCTGCTGCGGGAGCATACACTCTTGAGTTGTCCGTCCATAATCCTCCATTTACAGTAGTAATGGATAATGGAGAATCGGCGATACTCGCTGGTAAGACCAACGAAATTTGAGAACCTCCACCAACAAAATAAGCTGGGTCGGAGAAATCTGGGAGGGCATAGACTTCATACTCACCGCTGGTAGGGTTGTACCTTACGGTGAAGTCAATGTCCTGTGCTTTTAACTGGCTACCCAAACAGAGCATCAGTAAAACAAACAGTGGCTGTAAAATTTTTTTCATTACGGGATTTACTTTTTTTTAAGTAAGAACTTTGGTTAAAGTGCCCCGAATGACCTCTCGACAGGATGAACGACCGATCCCAAAGGGTGAATATCCAGTGGATATTCAAGGGAGTGAACCGCAAAGCGGATGGGATGGCTATTCGTACATTCCTTTTTTAATGAAAAATTATTTACTTTTTTGCCTGATTGTTTTATCGTTATTTTGCGTGTTTTTTTGATAAGGTGTTACAAGGTGGCTGTTTCCTACAGCCACTTTGTTTTCCATTTTACAGCGACTGTAAACACAGCGACTGTGGGAAACAGTCGCCGTGTAGGAAACAGTCGCCGTGTAGGACAACATCTTACGACTTTTTGAACTATTATTTTGAAAATAGGGTATATATTTTACTGTACGATCCTTGAAGATCACTTTTAAAAATTTGTTTGATTAATTAGCCAATTCTGTCGATGTAGGTCTTTTTTAAATACTAAATTGTTTAACTGGTGGCAGTTAATAGGCTATATTCGGAAGTAGGTTTTTGACTATCTTTTGAATAATTTCTTATCCAAAATGATAAGTTTGTGACCTTTGTACCAACTGATTTATTTGTTAGCACAATAGTGTTTATTCTAAAATTTTTCGTAAGGCAATAGCTGACAGCTCTTCAAGGGCTGTCAGCTATTGCTTATTTAGAATAAGGTCTAATTATTTTAATAATCTCTCTTGGAAAATTTACCCCATGAATTGTGAGGATTTAAGGACGTGAATAACTCAATTGACGTCGGCTTAAGTGTGGCTTTTAATGATAGGATACTCTATGTTAAATATGTTCCTCAATGGAACGCTACAAATGTAGTTTTAATCAAATTGATATTTATTTTTTTATGGGTTGTTTTGTGACAGGTAAAATTGCTTAACACCTCGTCTTTTTTATTCACAAACAACATATTGGCGAATAATTTTAAGTATAGTCTATTTAGGTGTAGCAATTTGGAATTATTTAGAAAGTATCACAATTTTTATCTCCGTAACTACTTAGCTAAAATTGTGATACTTTTTTCCTTTAAAATTCTTTTATACCTAAATGTTTAGAATCCAGGCTTTCTGTCAATGACTCTTGGTTTTGCTATCGTCTTTACTTTTACTTGTTCATCTAATCTAGTAATGGTTACAACCGTCCTTCTGTTTCGTTGATGTTCTTCTTCACTACATTCTACGCCGTCATAGCAATCGTTAACATGAGTTGTTTCTCCAAATCCGATTGCCTTATGAATTCTATATTCGGCTATTCCTTGATTGATTAAATATTGTTTAGCGGACTTAGATCTGTTTCTGGATAACCAGCGATTGTAGTCTGTATCACCTCGACTATCTGTATGCGAAGCTAAGGAGATTTCCATACTTGGATATTCATTCATGACCAAGACTAAATAATCTAAATCATTGGAAGCATCTGCTCGAATATTGTCCTTATCAAAGTCGTAATAAATATGATTTAGTGTTATTTCTTGACCTACTTTATAATTTCCATCTGGGTCGCCTGAGATGTACTCATTGACGTATTCAGACGTGATATTTGGATCATTCGGATCTAATCGGTCTAACTCTAACTCAATCAAGGCATTCATTACGATGGTCGAATTACAAGGTACATTTAAAGTAGACACTTCGGATTTACCTTCTTTGAAATTTAATTTTCGTGCAGTGATTTCATATTCACAACTACACTCAATACACATTTCAAATTTTCCATCAAAATCCGTTTCTAGTGTTGTAATAGCCCCTGTACATTTGTCGATTAAAGTAACTTCCGCTCCCGGAATATATTTAGGAAAATTTTTATTCTTGACGGCTCCTTTTAATCGGACACAATTTCTTTTGATTAATGGAATACAATAATCGGTGTTTTCCATTAATTGAGCGCCAGTCAGTTGCTGTCTATTAGGTCGATAATAATCCTTTTCTGCATAGAAAGAATAGGTCTCACTTTCTTCTAAAAAATAATTGAAAACGCCATTTGGATTCGTCGTGAAAGAAGCGTCTGCTCTTACGACTCCACCCTTTACTTTTATGCCGTAATCGCCTCCAATGTTGTTTGTTAAAATAGTTGCGGGCATCTGTGTTTCATCTTCATAAGCTATCCAATTGTCGGCTGCTTTTAGTATTGCAACTCTTGCGTCTCCTAATCGCTCTCCCGTTTTTGCATCGCATACCGCTACTTGAGTAGTACCAGATTTGCCACTGCCAACAATCTCGTTTGGATTATTTGGATTTGGATCAAATGGATCTTCTTTATTGGTCTCTTTTTCTGTTTTTTCCCAGCTGTAGATATCATCCTGTCCTGCTCCTCCTGGTCGGTTGGAAGATACATATCCTTTTGCTTCTTCGGCATCTATGTAAAAACCAAAGTCATCCTTTTTAGAATTGATAGGCTTACCGACATTTTTACGATCTGCCCATGAGTTTTCGTCTCCTTCTACTGATTTTTCGACTACAAAAATATCTAAACCACCTAATCCTTTATGCCCATTAGACGCAAAAAATAGTTTATCTTTTTGACTAACAAAAGGGAAAATTTCATTACCTGCGGTATTAACTGTTGGTCCTAAATTGACTGGATCGCCCCATTTGTTACCTAATTTTTGACTTACGTAAATATCCATACCGCCAAAACCACCTGGTCTATCAGAAGAGAAATACAAACGCTGCCCGTCCGTCGAAAGGGTAGGGTGACAAGTGGAATATTCTTTATCGCAGAAAGGTAATTCTTCCGTGTCTTTCCAGTTATCTCCTTCTCCTTTTGCTTTATATATTTTTAATTTCTTAGTGTCTCCTTCGTCACTTTTCTTTTTACTTGTTCTAGTGAAAATCATTTCTTTGGTGGGCGCACTAAACGTAGCTACACCATCGTGGAAACTTCCATTGACATCTCCTCCCAAAGCTTTTGCTTCCGAAAATTTATCCCCATCTTTTTTGGCGTAGAACAAATCAGAAAAGTTGTCATTGGTCCATTTGTCCGTATTGCTGGTAATCATGTTATTGCCTTCTCGCATGGAAGTGAAAATGATACCATCCTTATGAGGTATTGGACTAAAATCGTGATGTGCTGTATTTAGATCAGAAAGGTTGAATAATTTAATGTTCTTATGATTTTCAAAGGCTTCTATGTCTTTGCAATCTTTGATAAAGGATCTAGTTTTATCGCTGCTTTGTTTTTGGTAATCATTGTACCAACGAATGGCGTCATCGCATTTTCCATTTGCTTGCAATGTCTGAGCATAATGCAAAATGGTTTCCGATGTTTGCACCTCGTTAATAATTTGAGCATACCAATATTCGGCTGCTTCGTATTGACTATTTAAGCGAAAGCTGTTGGCGAGTTTGAGTTTGACCTCGTAGGTCTGCTTTTCTGCAGCTAAATCTTGATAATAATCTGTGGACGCCAAATACCCTAAGTTTTCGTAAACTTTATCGCCCTTTTTTTGGGCAAATAAGCTACTTAGGGAGGCCAATAAGATGAATGTGACTACTAGATTTTTCATGCTTAGGGAATTTATTTGCTGTAGCTTGAGCTTTCAGCCCAAGCGTTTTTTATTAATAACTAGGGATGCTCAATTTGGAATTTTTGAGCTTATGTTTTTTTAATTGGATGTTGCTTATTTTTCACTTGTCCGTATGGATTATTTAATTAATTCTAATAAAGCCTAAGCTACGTTTTTAGAAAAATCGAATATTATTTACTTTTTCATTCTCGTATTTGAAGAGGTATTCGACCATGACCTCAAAACTTCCTTTAGTAAAAGAGTTTAATTCTGTTAATGCATAATCCACGCCAACTGCGACTTTTAGCTGTTGAGTCAATGGAAATTGTACAAATGCATCTGCTGATTCATTCAACCGATAACTACCACCAATCCAAAATGATTCCAGAAATAGGAAGCTGAGGTTAAAGTCCACCTCTTTCGGTGCATTTTTCACATAAGTCACTAATAAAGACGGTCTAAAGTGTACTTTTTGACTGATTTTGAAAATTACGCCGCCCATGAGATAATAGGCGCGTAGGTCATTCAAATCCGAAAAGCCTGAATAAGCTTCACTCGTAATCGTATTTCTAAGTAGATTAGGAACAGATGCTCCGACGTAGAAATTTTCACCAGAATAGTATAATCCTGTACCAATATTGAAATTAGAACTGGACCGTTCTCCAAATGGAATAGCTACATCTACATTGTCAATTAGATCCGCCTTTGACCAATCAAATCGAGTGAAATCTACCTGAGCGTTGATCCCTACACTTAGTTTATGACCATTTTTGAAACTAATACGATAGGCATAGTCTAGTTTGGTATAAGTCGATTGAAAAATACCGATCTCATCCGAAATCAAAGATAGCCCAATACCACTTCGACCACCTGCTATGGGTGCGTGCGCAAAAGCAGTAATTGTTCTTGGTGCTCCGTCGAGCCCTTGCCATTGGTGCCGATAATGTGCGCCTACATTTAAGGCGTCTGCACTTCCTGCATAGGCAGCATTGTACTGCAATTTGTTGAACACAAACATAGTATACAGCCGATCATTTTGACTGAATGCCACAGTGGACAGAGAGAGTAGGATCAAGGTGATGTATAGAATTTTTTGCATATTTTATGAGTTGCGAGTTGCGAGTTACGAGTTGCGGGTTGCGAGTTGCGCTCGAAACCCGCAACCCGCAACTCGCAACCCGTAACCCGTTTATCTAAAAATCGTGATAAATCCTTGCAGCGGATCACCTTCTTCGGTGAGTTGCAGGATATAGAAATAAGTACCCGATGGAAGCGGTAAATCTTTGTAGGTACCTGTCCAATCGTTTTGATATTGTCTGACGGAATAAACTTCGTCTCCCCAGCGATTGAAGATCTTCAGTTGATTCTCTGGAAACTCATTGATACAAGAGACTAAGAAGTTATCGTTGACGCCATCACCGTTTGGAGAGATGATGTTTGGTATGATACAATCACCAGAACCTTCGACGCCCGTTACACCAATAGTGACGATTGCGGTATCACATAATTCTTCACATAGATTACTGCATATTTTGTAGCGGAAATTATCGAATCCGAAGAAATTTGGACTAGGTTTATAAGTCAAAGTACCGTCTTCGTTTTCTATTAATTCTCCATTATCTGGATATTTACTTACTCTGAAATTGAAATCCACATTCGTTACCAAAACATCATTTTCTAACACATTCATCACTAAAGAATCATTCAAATTAGTTTCGTAATTGTCCGCATTTGCCATCGGCATTCTTTCCGAATGAACAATCAACGTATCTGTGGAATAGTTGACACAAGCACCGTTGCTCAATGCCCAGACAAATACATTTTCGCCCGGATTTAAATTTTCTACAAAAGTGGACGGACTGCTTGGATTAGCTATATTAGCACCTGTTTCCGTTAACCACCTTCCTTCACTAAAGGAAGGGAATTCTGCGTTAAGGGTCAATTGATCCTCATCACATAAAATGATGTTTTCGTCTCTGATTAAAGCATTATCTGGTGGTAAGTCGTTGATAATCAGTTGTACAGTATCTGCTGTGAAATTGGTACATTCGCCTTGGCTAATGGTCCAGACGAAACTATAACTATTTCCTGATTCTAAGCCTTCTATACTTGTTGCTGGATTAGTTGGTTCTAAGATGACGACTCCTTGTCCTGCCTGATTGTTGGATTGAGTCCATCTACCTGAAGCAGTATTTAGTTCGGTTGCCGCTAGATTGACGGTACTGACTTCACATAGCTCTTGATCTAATCCTGCGAATGCTTTATCGGCGGTCAAAGTCTCTACAATTATTTCAACGGTATCGCTTGCCATTGCCGAACATTGTTCACTGGAAATGATCCACACAAATTGGTTGATTCCCGCTTGTAAATTTGTTGCCGAAGTGTTGGGGCTAGTTGGATTGCTAATGGTTGCACCCGTTGGAGAAGTCCAAATACCTGAACCGTTTTCACTCGGTGTGGCATTTAGCTGAACTTCTGAAGCTACACATAAATATTGGTCGTTACCAGCAAAAACGTTTAAGTCTACTGGACTTAGTACCTCCACTGACGTTTCATTTGATGGGGCAGATTGACAGCCGTTTAAGACCAATCTTAAATAATAATTGCCACTCTGATTTTCCGAGATGTTGCTTAAAATTAAATCTGGAATAGTCGTGGTTCTTAATAAAGCATTGGTAAACCCATTATACCATTCGTAGGTTAGTACATCATCTGCCTCTACGGAGGTGGTACTAGCTACGGAGATTGTCACTGTTTCTCCGACACATGCCGTTCCACTATTGACAATCGTAGGCGCACTTGGCTGTGGTTTAACGTAAACAGTCGTCGGTAAAGAGGTTACATTTGAACAACCTTCTAGATTAATCACCACGAAATATTCTCCTGCTGCTAAGGTAGTTGCAGGAGTGATGATTGGATTTGGTTGGTCTGCTGTATATCCTGCTGGACCAAACCACGTATAGGTCGCACCCTCGAAGAATGGTGCAGACAATTGAATGACCTCTCCTTCGCAAGTAGCATTTTCTGCTGAGGTATTATTTTCAGTAATGATGGTTGAACTAATGTCCAAAACAGTAACTTGCACGGTATTGGAGAATCCAGAATTACAACCTCCTTTGATAACCCGTACCACATATTCCCCACTGTTCGCGGCAGAAGTATTGCTAATAATTACTGTTGGGGTAGAAGTTTGTCGGATCAAGAATAAATCGCCTTCTGCTGTTTGCATGAACCATTCGTAAGTTACGTCCGCTCTGTTTTCGGTACTTGCAGTTAATAGGATGGCTTCACCACCACAAACAAGATTTGTTGCTGCGGTCAAACTTGGCGTAACCAATTCGTCATTAACACCGATGACAACACTTCGACTTTCAGAGGCGCAAAATTCTTCACCACCTATGGTTAATTCGTAATTACCGGCTTGATTAGCTTGGAAATTTGGTATAGAAACAGGGAATAAATTATCAGTTGATTCTCCTGTGAAATTGAAGTTATTTGGTCCTGTCCAAGTATAGCTGATCGATTGGTCAGTTGGGTTCCCATTTACGGCATTTAAAACCAACTCCGCTCCTTCGCAAAGAGCAGTAGATTTGGTCAACTGCGTAATGGTTGGTTTTTCTTGAACGGTTACTATAGTGGATACGGTGCTACTTACTCTACATTCCCCAATGGATACTTTTAAGTTGAAAGTTGTCGTAGAGTCAATCGCTAAATTTGTTGGATTTTGTTCTAAAGAAACGATTGTTCCCGTTGTTGTATTGGTCCATTCATAGGTTGCATTTTCGACTGTTGTAGCCGATAAAAAGAGATTGTCTCCCGCACATAACGGCCCATTATTCGTCACTTGGACAGATGGTAGGGAGATTGTTTCTACCATTACAGGAATAGAGGAGACTGCTCCACAACTACCTGCTACAACTTGTGCATAATAAGGTGCTACGGCTCTACTATCCGTCGCTAAGATGGATAGTGTTCTTTCCGTTCCGATGGTATCTCGATTGGCATTTAACCAGATGTATTTATAAATATCAGACCTACTGGTTTGTTGAATACTCAACTCAATCTGATTGTTGATACATACTGGACTATTTGTAATTACTGTTGGTTGTCTTGGCTCATCCACGATACCTGAGACGGTAATACTTTTGCTAGCTTCACAGCCAGATTCCGTATTGACCGTTAGGGTGTAGGTTCCATTGTATCGCTCATCTGTTTTAGAGATAAATGGATTTTCTGCGTTAGAAGTATACCCACTTGGCCCTGTCCAATTGAAGGAAATGTTGCCGATTGTTTGAGTGGTATTGGCGGATAATTGTAAAGTCCCGCCTTCACATAATTCTGATAAATCGAAACTTGGATTGATGCCTGTCATGGCTAATACTGTCGGGATAACCGCATCAGCAATAAGTTGACAATCGTCCACTTTTATCTCAACAGTGTATTCATCTTGGCTATCCGCTAATGGCCCAATGGTAATTTCATTAGAATTGGCACCGTTGATGATTTGACCATTTAAAAACCAAGTATAATCGACGTTATTTCCAGTATAAACTGGTACACTTAATACCATCAGACCTCCTTCACAAACTGCTGGGGTAGTCTGGATAATAGGCTGGGGTAGAGCAGAAATGATATTGTCGATTACCGTAGTTGCCACAAACCTTGAACAACCTAAATTATTACTGATGCTTAAGGCATACTGACCATTGTTTGCTGGTGTGGCATTGACGATTACAGGGTTTTCGACATTGGAAGTAAATCCATTTGGTCCTGTCCATTCATAGGTT
>CALDTJ010000491.1 GCA_937924145.1 uncultured Saprospiraceae bacterium | reverse complement strand
CCAGAAAATGGAAAATTGGTTTATGATTTAAGCTGTAAACATTGCCACGAGAATGAACGCTATTCTTTTTATAAATTAGACGATACTGATTTATCTTTTAAGCACCTAGCTAAGCACTTTGGTAAATATAGCCGCTATTCTACTTATCAAGTAAGCCGTTGGGGAACATCGCCAACTGCTGGTAAAGAGGCTTATATGCCACAGTATACCGCTGAGAAAATGAGTGTGCAGCAATTGGAAGATTTGAAGGCTTATGTGCTTCAGCGGGCTGGTAAATAAGGGTATTTTGTTTTACCACATAGGTAATATGGAACTGAAGTTCAAAGCTATAATTGAATTACCACATAGTCACATAGTTTTTTCACATAGAGCACATAGTTTTCTATGCTAGATGTTGACCGAGCGGTAGTTTTGACGATTTCGAGCAGTAGCTTTGACGGTCAAGTTAGAACAATCAAAAGGTTATTAAAATACTTCAAAGTCTAGCTTAGCAAATATGCTACTGCTCGGTCAACATCTAGTTATGAAAACTATTGTGAACTATGTGCTTTTACTATGTGACTATGTGGTAAAAAAACATAAACCTAAAACAAAAAGAAGTGCAAATAATCCTTCAAAGCAGCACGCAACATTTTCAAAGCCTTTCCCATCTGATTCTCCACTGTTTTAATAGAAATCTCCAACTTAGCTGCAATTTCCTTGTAACTCTTATCCTCAAATCGACTTAATCTAAAAACTTCTTGGCATCGAGGCGGCAAGGTCTTGATAGCCGCCGCAATTTTATCTTCTAATTCTTGATGTAATAATTGATCCTCTACCGTATCAGTTGAACCACCCAAATCACTTGGTTCCACATCACTATCTTTTTGAAATTTCTTATTTTTTCTAAGGTAATAAAGCGCTTCGTTGACAGCCATACGGCGGAGATAGGCTTTGAGGGAAGTTTGAATATCTATACTTGCTCGCTTATCCCAAAATTTGAAGAAAGTATCTTGGGCCAAGTCTTCTGCGAGGGCCTTATCTTTTAAAATCCGAAAGACCGTATTGCACAGGAAAGGGTAGAACTGATAAAACAATTGTTTTACCGTTTCAGGGTTGTCTGCTTTTAACAGCTTTAATATTTCCTGCTCATTCATATCGGGCATAAAAGCAACTAGTTAGTTTTGCCCGCAAATTAGTAAAAATTAGTAGGAATAAGAGCAGGATGCCCAACTTTTGGAAAATCTTAAAAATATTCGACCTAAAAGTTAAAAATCTTAAAAATTCATGGGGTCAGCATGTTTGAACTCGTAGGAAAGGACTTTTTTAACCTTATAATTCGATACTTCTTTAAAATTGATTAAAGCCTCTGTTTCTGAAAAATGTGGTGCTTCAAAACCTTGCTTGGCAGCTTGGGCTGTATAAAATGCCTTACGTGTTGGATGTTCGTCGGCACAAGCATTGAAAATATCACCCCAACTTTCCTGTTCGATGATTTGCGTCAACACCCCAATACAATCTTCTTGATGAATCATATTAACAGGGGCATCGCCATTTTTTACATCTTTTTTTCCTGCTAAGAAACGCCCTGCTTGTCTATCTTCTCCGACTAATCCTCCAAAACGAACAATGGTCGTTTCTAAATCAGGCTGTCGCAATAAAAGGTCTTCTACTGTTACCAATGCCGCTCCTGATGCTGTTTCTGGTCTTGGCTCATCCGATTCCGTGACTACTCGATTGACATTTCCATAGACACTTGTAGAACTTACGAAGAGGATTCTCTTCGTACCATGCAAAAGAGCTTTTTCTATAATTGCGGCTATTTGTCGAGGGTGAGATCTAGCGACGTCTCGACGCTTACGACCAGGAGGAATATTGATAATTAGAATTCCACTTTTGAAAAAATGCTGAAGGTTGTTGCCTTTTATTTTTTTCTGAACTTCTATTAAAAAAGGATCGATTTTATATTTATGTAGTAGTGCTAATTTCTTCGGTGTTTGGGTAGATCCTTTGACGATATACCCCATTTCTACTAGTTTTTTGGCTAGTGGTAGTCCAAGCCAACCGCAGCCAAGAACGCTTATGGTGTAGTCTATTTTCAAGCTGTTTAGTTTGTATTGATGTAGCTTGGAAACCCGCCTGAATGGAACGGGCAGGTTCATTTCCAAGGGAATTTTTTAAAAAATACTAAAACCTTCGTTCATATTCAGTTCGGAGTGAAGTAGTGATTTTTAGCACAACTCAGAGAGTTGTGTTACTTTTGACGATAAACCGTAAGGGGTTGTGTAAAAAGTCGATTTTATCAATAAATTATTATTTTCAATAAAATGTTTATCGTTGATTATTTTGGTTTTAAACATGTAAAATATTCTAATATTTTACATATTTTGACTTTCTACACAACCCCCTAAATTATAGCATTTCGCCCTTCTCTGGGTAGGAGCGAAGTTCTTATACCAAGTTACTCTGTTCGTTCAAAACATCCAACATCAGGAGTGCTTGCATCTCTAGTTACCCCCAATATATCAGCGGTCACACGCGCAATAGG
>CALDTJ010000490.1 GCA_937924145.1 uncultured Saprospiraceae bacterium | reverse complement strand
AGCAACCGTTTTTAAACTCGCCTCACACAGTTCTAATATCCCTTTTTCCATTGGTAAATAACCATCCAAATCACCTAGCCATCCAATTTTAGTAGCTTTTAAATCCAATGGTTTTAAATTGTTAAAATCAGGTTTTAAAGCCATCGTCTGAAGTAGTTGGATCAGGTCTCTGGTATTTCTACCCATCGGTCCACTGGTCCATAATAGGCGATCTTTGGCATTTCCATCCTCCATTACCACCGTAGTAGTTGGCCTAAATCCAATGACATTATTAAAAGCCCCAGGATTCCTTAAAGAGCCCATCATATCTCCACCATCTGCCACGGGTAACATTCGAGTACCTAAACCACAAGCTGCACCACCGCTACTTCCACCAGCCGTCAAATTCGGGTTGTAAGCACTACCAGTAGCACCGAAAATCGGATTATAAGTTTGTGAGCCTAAACCAAATTCAGGGGTGTTGGTTTTGCCAATAAAAATAGCTCCTTGATTCCGAATTTTGGCAACTAGAGGACTGTCTTCTTCTGCAATTCGATTGGTAAATAGCTTAGAACCTTGGGTATATCTCATTCCTGCAACGGGTGCCAAATCCTTAATGGCGTGGGGCATGCCATGCATCCAACCCCAATAATCTCCCTTCGCCAAAGCCTTATCCGCATCTCTAGCCTGAATGATTAATTCTTCGTCTGAAACCATGCTGATAATCGCATTATAGGTAGGGTTGTATTGATGAATGTGCTTGAGATAAGCAGTCATTACTTCCACGCAACTCACCGTTTTGGTCTTAATGGCATTCGATAATTCCAATGCACTAAAGTCCGTTATTTGAGTGATTTGTGGGCTATTGCCTGTTTTGCAGGCATAAGGAATGGAAAGGGCCGCACTTGCTGCTAGGCTGTTTTTGATAAAGGTTCTTCGATTCATAGGACTAAGGTAATAAAAGGAAAGCTAATGAGACCTTTGTAGTCCTAGTTTATTTTTTTGTTTCTGATTTTTATTTGGGTGGTTATATGGAACTTTATTTCAGTGCTAGATGCTATTTTTACCACAATAGACACATAGTAAAAACACATAGAGCACAACTTGTCCCGATTTTTTATCGGGATAGTTTTCTATACTAGACGTTGACCGAGCAGTAGCATTTTTTCATAGCTAGATTTTGACAAAACTTTGTTTTTTTTGTAAATTATTATAAGATTATAGTACATAGATAGCATAGTTTTCGAGCATTAGCTTTGACAATTTCGAGCAATAGCATTGTTTACCAAGCTAAACACTATTCTTAATTTTGTTAAATATATTATAGGCAAAATCTAGCTTAGCAAAATGCTACTGCTTGGTCAACATCTAGCTATGTAAACTATTGTGAACTATTTGTATTACTATGTGACTATGTGGTTATAAAACTACAAAAAAGCCATCACCCTCTCCAACAAAGGATAATGTCGATCCTTCTTCCAAGCAATAGACAACAAAGCCCGTTGCCTAATTTTAGTCAATTCGATTATCTGTATATCCATCGCCAAAGCTGCCCCAATTGTCAAAGAATTAGGAACAACAGCAACACCTAAACCACTTTCTACCAATCGAAAAATCGTATTAGCGTGAATAGACTTATGCGATATTTTGGGAGCAAAACCAGCATCAGAAAAAATACTCATCACATTGCTATAATAAGTAGAACTATAATCGCTAGAAAAAAGAATAAATGGAGCTGTCTTAAATTGTTGAATATTTCTAAAATTGGTCGCATTGATCGAATGACTTTTGGGAATGACCAAGGAGAAATGTTCTTCAAAAATCGGTTGTAGTTCAATATCCGTTGGTACTTCACTTAATCTGACGAAGGCCAAATCAATTTGGTAGCGTTGCAATGCGGCTATTTGAGCTTGGTTGGACATTTCATCTAAGGCAAATCTGATTTTAGGATATTCAGCCGCACAGGCTTTAATGAAATTGGGGATCACAAATTGCATAGCAGAACCCACAAAACCGATTTTTACTTCTCCTTCAATCCCTGATTCTAGTCCTTTGAGGTGATTAATGGTATGTTCTAAAAAACCTTCTAATTGAGAGACTTGCTGTTTTAAATATTCGCCACCTTTCGTCAGTCGGACATTCCTGCGATCACGATCTAATAATTTTACGCCTAATTGCCCCTCCAATTGCTGAATCTGCTTGCTTAACCCCGGTTGAGAAATGAACAACTTATCCGCTGCTTTTCTAAAATGTAATTCTTCCGCTAAGATTAAGAAGGAATGTAGATTTCTTAATTCTATTTGATAACTCATAGCTATAAGTTGATGTTAAAATAGACTTTGTAGTTATCAAAAGTACTAATAAATTGCATAAAAACTAGGAAAATTCCAATTGAACCCATAACACTTCCTAATTTTTTAATAAATAAACCTTATTTAAATAAGCAAAAGCTGACAGCCCTTCGAGGACTGTCAGCTTTTGCCTTACGAAAAATTTTAGATTAAACCCTAATGAGTACCACTTTTCTATACGGCGAAGATCACTTAACGAGTAGCAAAGCATTAGCAATTGCACGGGGGAATTTACGTGGAAAATTAAGTAAAACCTGTTTAAAAAAACTAAAGAAAAGTAGAGCGATTGTTGAAAATATAGCCGTAGGATCACAAGCAGTTTATGGTATAAATACAGGTTTTGGACCGCTTTGTACCACGATGATTTCACAAGAAGATACGGCAACCTTACAATACAATATTTTAAAAAGTCATAGTGTTGGAGTCGGCAAGCCTATTCCAAAGGAAATCGCCAAATTAATGCTGATTTTGAAATTGCAGTCATTAGCACAAGGATTTTCAGGTATTGCTGTTCCGACTTTACTACGTATTTTATGGCACGTTGAAAAGGATATTATTCCAATAGTGCCAAAGCAAGGTTCCGTAGGCGCATCAGGAGATTTAGCACCTTTAGCACACTTATTTTTACCCTTAATTGGTTTAGGAAAAGTGTGGTATAAAGGCAAAGTGGTTTCAACAAAAAAAGCTTTTCGCAAAGAAGGGATTGAGGCTATTACCTTAGGAGCAAAAGAAGGATTGGCACTCATCAATGGTACTCAATTCATTGTAGCTTTTGCAGTGAAAGTAGTAGAAAAAATGCACAGTTGTTTGAGTCAAGCGGATATCATAGGGGCATTGATGTTGGAAGGTTTGATGGGATCTGCTAGTCCATTTTTACAGGAATTGCACCAATTAAGACCCTACAAAGGCAATAAGCATGTGGCACAAAGGATTCAATCTTTATTGAAAGGATCGGAGATTCTAACGGCTCACGAAAATTGTGATAGGGTACAAGACCCCTATTC
>CALDTJ010000489.1 GCA_937924145.1 uncultured Saprospiraceae bacterium | reverse complement strand
TCCGTGTGGAATCAAAATCCGTGTGGAATCAAAATCCGTGTGGAATCAAAATCCGTGTGGAATCAAAATCCGTGTGGAAACGCAAATTATCTTCCCAAATCCCTTACCCCATTTTGGAAGCAGTCTTAATAGCAGCCTTAATCCGAGTATAAGTACCACAACGGCAAATATTTCCATTCATCGCAATATCAATATCTTCATCACTTGGATTAGGCGTATCTTTTAATAATGCAGCCGCATTCATAATTTGACCCGCTTGACAATAACCACATTGAGGAACGTCATGTGCTACCCATGCCTTTTGTAAAGGATGTGTTCCGTTTTCAGATAAGCCTTCGATCGTTGTAATTTGCTTATCGGCAATAGCTGAGACAGGTAATTGACAAGAACGCATCGCCACACCATCGAGATGTATCGTACATGCACCACATTGACCAATCCCACAACCGTACTTTGTACCAACCATATTAAAGTGGTCTCGAAGCACCCAAAGCATTGGTGTGTCGGCAGCGACCTCTACCAGTTTTTCTTTTCCGTTGATATTAAGCTTATAAGTAGCCATAAGTTGATAATAGATTTGTTTTAAAAATAGTGTAAGATACAATCAATAATCTCCCTAAATATATAAAAAACAAACCATAACTTACAAAAAACAAATATTTGACTAGTTATCAAACCAAAAAAGGGAACCAAGCTTAGCTTGATTCCCTTTTATTGGATGTTGATATTATAAAATATCTACTTCACACCGTCTACGATCGCTTTGAAAGTTTCAGGCTCATTCATTGCCATATCGGCAAGAACTTTTCTATTTAGTTGACTTCCTGAAGATGCTAATTTGTGCATGAAGACAGAATAAGACATTCCGTGTAATCTTGCTGCTGCGTTAATACGAGCAATCCACAATCTTCTAAAAGCTCTTTTCTTGTTTCTACGGTCTCTAAAGGCATAAGTTAAACCTTTTTCGACAGCATTTTTAGCTACTGTGTATACTTTGGATCTTGCACCAAAATATCCTTTAGCCATTTTTAAAATCTTCTTACGTCTTTTTCTCGACGCAACATGGTTCACTGAACGTGGCATGGTGTTAATTTTTTGCAAAACAGGGGTTTTCAAATAATAGTTAGATTAAAAAAGAAATTTCTTTTGGGATTTTCAATTAATTCTTTTTTATATAGGTTTTCAACCCATTATAAAAAAGTAATTATTTGAAAATCGAAATTTATTTTTTTATCAATTTCTTAGAAAACACTTCGGACCTGTGATGAGTGAAAAATAATTGAGGTAATTCTTTGATTGTTAATTTAACAATACTAATTACCCTCGTAAGCAAAGTAGTTTTTCTATTCGCTTTTGATCAGATACATGCACTAAAGCAGCACCTCTTACTCTAAGCTTTGCTTTCCGGCTCTTCTGTCTCTTTCTGTGAGACGTATTAGCTTGAAAACGCTTGATTTTACCTGATCCAGTACGCTTGAATCTCTTCTTAGCACTAGAATGGGTCTTCATCTTCGGCATTTCAAAAAATTTTATTTGATTGATAAAGTTAATTTATACTCTCTTATTCGAAAATAGTTGAATAAAATAAGCATTAAGCAATCAAAAAATTCAAAAAAAATAGTGACTTTCACTACCCATTTTCCAATGGGTGCGCAAAGATAGGAAATTTTAAACTAAAGAGAAAGGGGAGGGGAGAGATTATGTGGGAATATGTGACTTTAGTGGAAAGGGCTACTTCTTTTTTAATAAAAATACTTGAGTAGAAGGATTGTTGAGATTGTGTGATTGTATGATTGTTGGCTAAGTTAGCTTGGTAACAATCATACAATCAGCGTAGCGACACAATCATACAATCAATTTTTATGGAATATTTGAAAGAATATAGCTAATGATTAGTTAACCAACCTCCCAACCAACCTCACAAATTATTTCTTCTTTTTCTTAGGCTGCACGATTACACTCATTCTTCGACCTTCCATTCTTGGTAGTGCTTCTGCTGCGCCATATTCTTCTAATTCCTTGAGGAATTTTAATAATAGTAATTCACCACGCTCTTTAAATACAATAGTTCTTCCCTTGAATTGTACATAAGCTTTCACTTTTGCACCATCTTCTAAGAATCCCTTAGCGTGCTTTGTTTTGAAATCGAAATCGTGGTCATCTGTATTTGGACCAAAACGGATTTCTTTTACAACCGTTTTTACTGCCTTCGCCTTAATTTCCTTTTGCTTTTTCTTACGATCGTAAAGGAATTTACGGTAATCAATGATTTTACATACAGGTGGGTCTGCTTTCGGTGAGATTTCTACCAAATCCAAATCCATTTTTCTTGCCCAGCTCTTTACTTCTCTGGTATTATAAACTTCAGCAGAAACGTCTTTTCCTGCTACTTCGCTTATCTGTTCCATGTTGTCGCCAACTAAACGGATTTGAGGTACTTTAATGAAATCATTGATTCTAAATCTGATTTCTTCTTTTTGGTTGTGATTTCTACGATGATGTCTTCTTGCCAATAGATA
>CALDTJ010000488.1 GCA_937924145.1 uncultured Saprospiraceae bacterium | reverse complement strand
GGGCAAACCATGTCGAAACAACACCAACGCCAACACAAACATATCGATATACGTCTTATGCGTCATGACAAAAGCCACAGGATGACGTCGAACCACTTTTGCTAATTCTTTAATTTCAAGTGGATTGACATCAATCGTTTTATCGTACCCTCTTGACACAATAAACTGCATCAGTTGCACACCAATTAAATCAGCGATTGGCTCATGCTTGGTTTGTAACTCTTTTAAATACTCTTGAGCAATCGCACTGACCTGTGCGACGCTTTGTCCTTGTTGGCGAGCAATTTCGGTAAGGGTCTCTTGAAACTTTGGCTGATTCAGAACTTTTTCCATTGGGTGATATAGTTGCTTGGTTTTATAGTAGTAATTTGTATATGTGTCTTTTACTGGTAATTAAGGATTAAGGTAGCATTTTTTTTTGTATTTTTTATAAAATATTTTTAAGAGAAGGCTTGGTTGTCATATTGTAGAATAAATTCATACCTAACTTTTCCATAACGGTACTACGACACAACAATTTTATATTCACCCAATATAAGACCGTTGTGTCGTAGTGCCGTTGTGTGAAATTACTATTGTGATAAGTTCAATTAAGCCTCAAATTTCGTTCCCTTGGTTGGGAGAATCATCTCTTTTGGCAATTCAGTTAGTCTACAATAGTGAGCTTTTCCATCTCCGCCACCAGATAAACTAACCATTCCACCAATATCATCAAAATAGAAATAGGCGCCATACATATTTTCAATGGCGACAAAGCCATGTGTAAATTTATAAGGTTTAATTTCGATAGCATGTAAAGTTTTGATGTGTACTGATTCTTTTTGGAATAACTTTTCTCCCGTTATCTCTAAGACTTTTTTAATTCTATTTTTAGGCGTGATTTGCGTTCCAGTATCGGCAAAGTTTTTGTCTAAAACTAAGACATCAAAAAAGTAATTCATGGTTTCTTGAAACTCCTCTTTGGTTTGTAGAATTTTTCTAAGGTGTGTAATTTTCTCTTTCATAGTTTTGTTTAGTTTGATAAGTAATGACTTAAAGCTAAACAAAAAAACTAGAATTTTGAAAAAGGAAAGGAGTTATTATGGTAGAAATGCTGTTTTTTTGTATCCATAAAAAGATATAACTGACGGATTGTAGAGCGTTGTACAGATTAGAAACGGACTCTTTTACTTCATGTTAGAAATCCGTTCAAATCCGCTTAATCTGTGAAATTCGTCGGCTAAAAACACTTAGGTCAGTAATTATTTTTGTGCAGCAGGCGGTCTCAACACCTTCATAAAGTCCATTTTATTGCCATTCAAATGACCTGCGCCATCGACATAAAGCGTCACACCAGATATATAGGATGCCAAAGGACTAGCCATAAAACCAACGGCATTGGCCACTTCTTCGACTGTACCATACCGTTTCATAGGTACTTCATTCATCCCATCAATAAATATTTTTTGAACATGAGGAGCGTAAGTTTTTAGACCAGAAGATTCAATCGTGCCAGGGGCAATTGCATTAATTCTGATATTGTGTTCTGCCCACTCTAAGGCAAGGGTCTTAGTCATATTTTCTACACCTGCACGAGCAGCACCCGTATGAACCATACCGGGAAATCCTCTAAAAATATCCGCAATAATGTTGACGATCACCCCGCTTTTTTGTGGAATAAAAAAGGCATTGGCCATTTCTCTAGTCACATAAAAAGTACCGCTTAAATTATTTGTAATGACGGCATTCCAACCTCTATCATTTAAGGTTTCTGCTTGGGTCGGAAATTGCCCACCCGCATTATTTACCAAAATATCTAAATGGCCAAATTTTTCTTTAATTCGAGTAGCGACCGCCTGTATTTCTTCCGTTTTTCGAATATCACAAGGCATATATTCACATACGCCAAACTCAGATAATTCTTCCGCAGCTTTAGCTAATGGTTCTTCTTTTCGAGAGGCAATCATTACTTTTGCGCCCAATTGTAGCATCATTTTGGCAATGCCATAGCCTATACCTGATCGACCTCCTGTTACGAAGGCTACTTGATCTTTATATAAATCTTTTCCAAACATTTTACAGGATTTAGTATTTTGATGTGGATTTTATTTCCATACAAATTTTTGTGTTTATATTCTTAACGCAGAATTAGATGTTGAATTCCCCACGGATAAATAAATTCCACTAATTCAGATGTTGACATTTTTTCGCACAGATTTTGCTACTTTCAATAAATTTTTGATAAATTAACTGCCAACTGCCAACTGCCAACTATTCCCCTGACCAATTAGGCTTGCGTTTTTCTCTAAAAGCCCTCAATCCTTCCACGCCATCTTTGGTAGAAATGGTCTTTTGCAGCATATCATACAAGTACTTATGTTCTGCTGCGCTAGGTTGAATATTGTCATATCCTTCCAAACCATATCGGATTGCAGACGGACTATTTTCTTTCAATTCGGCAATGATACTTGCTACTGCTGCGTCCATATTATCAGCAGTCCTTACTTCAGTCACTAAGCCATATCGCTCTGCATCTTGCACTGATAAATTATACCCTCTAATACACCAATCAATCACCTTTCTAGCGGGCATCACTTTTAATAATGCTGCCATGACTTGAAAGGGGTAAATTCCTCTTTTAACTTCTGGTAAACCAAATTTTACATTGTCTTGTGCTACGACAATATTACAGCCTGCTAAGAAGAAAAAGCCACCTGCATAGACATCGCCTGTTACTTTTGCAATGGTTGGTTTATAGACTTTATTGAATAACTCACCCATTAAAACTTCACCGCTTGGTTGTGGAACAGATGAGTCATTTTCTTCGATAATACCAGCCATTGCTTTTAAATCTGCTCCTGCGCAAAATACATTTCCTTTGGCTTGTATTACAATCATCCAAATACTTGGCGTAAAATGCGCATAGTGCAATGCATAAGCTAATTCATTGACTAATTGAGGGTGCAGAGCGTTCTTTTTGCGCTCCCGATTTAAAGTCAAAGTCAATACATTATCTGCCTCCTCGACGATTAGGTAAGCAAAGTTTTGTGATTTAATATTGGCAACTTGTTCTTTTGTGTATAAATTCATTGATGATTAGTTGTCAGTTTAGGGATAAGCGGTTGAAACGTATCTGATACGTACATCCTCAAAAAACATTCAAATCAGCCTTAAAAGGTTGACCAATACTCTGATAAAAATCTTCTCCATAAAAAGCCTTAAATGATTCAATGCCTTTTGGTGTAAAGTGGGGGAGAATCAAACTCCAGGTCACTTTCGCTACTTCTGTGTCATCATCTACTTTTCGAATAGCTTGTTGGGGCAACCAAAACATAGACAACGCCCAAAGGGACAAACACAAGTTATAATAAGCACCCGAAAAAGGCTCTGGATTCATGTTCCCCAATTTAATCGCAAAAGCAATAGCTGCCTCATGGTCCTTGATGGTTTCTATGCAAAATTTGTGAAAACGTTCTTCCAAAATTGGATGTTTGATAACGTGTAAATCATTAAAGATAAAGGCATATTCTTTTTGAAATTGAGCATACATTTTAATTTCATGCTGCAAGTTTTCGAAAGAAGGGAAGTCCCTACGCTTTTTGCGTTCGATGGAAATTTTTTCCCACATTTCAGCCGCAATCACTTTTAATAACTCTTCTTTTTTATCAAAATGATAGGCGATATTCCTGCGGTTGACTTTCAATTCATTGGCAATGTCTTGGATGGAAACTGCTCCAAATCCTCTTTGGTTAAAAACCTTAATCCCTGTTTTTATGATTTTTTCTTTGGTATTCAATACCGTTTGATTTTTTGATAGAAAGTAGAATTATTTAATGGTCTTGCAATTATACTCAAATTCAGAAGGAATGGATAAATATTTTAGATGAATTTTGCCTTGTAGATAAGATTGGGGTAGTTTTTTTACTTAAAAGGTAAAAGATGGTATCAGCTTTGTCAACATCAGGATCAGTTGTCCTTCATCAATCCGTTGTCCATTTTTTATACAACTGATAAATGAAGGACAACTTGATCGAGACGTTAAATTAAAACAAGAAATAACAGTCTTTATTTGATTACCTAACGATGTTTTATAGATAGGAGTACCTTACCAAGTATCCACAAACCCCCGACCATTATTATCCTTATACTTCTCCTTAGGATTAGACAACAACCCATTCACCAACCATTTCCGAGTATCAACAGGATCAATCACTTCATCAATTTCTAAAAATGCGCCCGTATTGATCGCCTTACCATGTTTATACGATTTAGCGACCATCTTTTCGAACAATTTTTCTCTTTCTTCCAAATCTTCAATCGCCTCCAATTCCTTTCTATAACCCAATCGAACCGCACCTTCTAAGCCCATTCCACCAAATTCACCAGTAGGCCAAGACACCGTAAAAAATGGTTCGTGCATACCACCTGCCGCCATGCCCATAGACCCCAAACCGTAGGCTTTTCTAAGCACGATGGTGAAAAATGGTATAGAAATTTTAGCTCCAGCAGTAAACAGTCGAGAAGTATGTCGGACCAACCCAGTTTTTTCAGCCTCAGGCCCAACCATAAAACCTGGGGTGTCACAAAGCGACACCATCGGAATTCTAAACACATCACATAATTGCAAGAAACGAGCAGCTTTACCAGATCCTTCGGCATCTAAAGCACCACCTAAATGTTTAGGGTTATTGGCAATCAATCCCATCGGTTGTCCTTCGATTCTAATGAAAGCAGTGATGACACCGACAGCATAATCTTTCCGTAATTCTAAGACGGAATCAGTATCTGCAATATTTTCTATAACTGTTCGGATATCGTATACTCTCCTGCGATTTTCGGGAATAAGATGCCGTAAAATACGTTGATCAGCACATTTCCAATCTTTGGTAGCCCCTTGAAAATAAGAGAGGTATTTTTTAGCAGTTTCGACAGCAGCTTTTTCATCTTTTACCACTATATCTAAAACGCCATTTTTGGTTTGGACATCAACTGGACCGACCTCTTTTGGATGATATTTACCCAATCCACCACCTTCTATCATGGCAGGACCACCCATACCAATCGAAGTGTCTTCGGTGGCGATAATCACATCGGCACAACCTGCTAAAGCGGCATTTCCTGCAAAACAATACCCTGAAACGATAGCGACTCTTGGAGCAATGCCATTCAATTTGGCAAACATGGCAAAGGTCTTGACATTTAAACCACCAATACCTTGAAAATCGGTATCTCCTGGTCTACCACCACCACCTTCTGCAAATAGGATAAGCGGTAGTTTAGCATTGTGAGCGACATCTAAAACTCGGTCTGTTTTTAAATGTCCAAACATCCCTTGCGTTCCTGCTAAGACGGTATAGTCGTAGCATAAAATCATACATTTTGCAGCAGCAGAATCGAATAAGGTGCTATTGACTTCGCCTATGCCTGTAATGATTCCATCAGCAGGTGTATTCTTGACTAAATCATCTAGTTTGCGGCGACTTCTTTGGGCTGCAACGATTAAAGAACCGTATTCCAAAAAAGTATCTTCATCACATAATTGGGCGATATTTTCTCTGGCAGTTTGCTTGTTTTTCTTCTTTCTTTTGCCAACTGCAATTGGTCTATTTTTATCTAACTGAAAAGCTTTTCGATCTTTTAATTCTTGTAATTCTGGACGAATTTTTTCTAAATCGTAATCTGCTTTTTGAATAGTTTCTGAATCAACATTCTCTACTTTTTTAATTAAAAATAATACCTGATTTTCGTATAAAACGGTTCCTTTTTTAACTTGAATTTCAGTGATTGTTCCTGCCATTTCAGCGGTGACAACTGATTCCATTTTCATAGCCTCCAAGACCAATAATTGTTGCCCTATTTCAATCGAATCGCCTACTTTTACATCCACACTTACCACACTTCCTGGCATTGGCGTCTTAATTGCCAATATTCCATCAGGTAAATCAATTTCTTTCACTTTTTTAACAGCCGATTTCTTTGCTTTTTTAATAAAAAATTGCGGATGTTCGGTTGCTTTTTTATCAAGAATGGTAGACAAATTTTCGTTGATAAACCGAGTGTGAAATTGATTGTTTTGGACTGTTTTTTGAACTAAAATATTTTGTAAAAAAGACAAGTTGGTTTCTATGCCTTCAATTAAACAAGCACTTAATTTTCTGTAAAGTTTATCTAAGGCTTTTGAGAATTTTTTGGAAGTAGCATGCACAATCACTTTTGCCAAAAGGGTATCAAAATTCGGACTGTTAGCATAGCCTACATAGCCCATCGTTTCTATTCTAGTACTCTTCCCATAAGGTAAAATTAATTGACTCAGTTGACCTGTTTTTGCTAGTGTATTGCCTTGATTATCAATATTTTCCATGTTGATTCTAGCTTGAATAGCAAATCCTTTAGGGTTAGGAATTTCTTTTTGGCTTAAGCCTAATTCCTTTAAAGAATACCCCATCGCTTGATTCAACTGGAACTGTACAATATCCACATTTGTTACCTCTTCTGTGACGGTATGTTCTACTTGAATACGTGGGTTTACTTCTAAGAAATAAAAAGGTGAATCTGCCTTGAAAATGTCTCCTTCTACTAAGAATTCGAACGTTCCTGCATTTTCATAATTAACGGCTTTTGCCATATTTTTAGCTGCCGTAATAATCTTAGTCCTAAGTTCCTCAGATATGTCAGGGCAAGGCGCAATTTCGATTACTTTTTGATGTCGTCTTTGTAGGCTACATTCTCTATCCCAAAGGTGGGTAATTGACTTTCCATCCCCTAAAATTTGCACCTCTACGTGGCGTACTTTTGGTAAGTATTTTTCGACATATAATTGATTACTTCCAAAAGCTTTTTGCGCCTCCATTTGGCACAATTCATAAGCCTTATCCAAATCTTTGTAATTGGAAACAATCCGCATACCACGGCCGCCACCACCTGATAGCGATTTTATCATTACTTGAGATCCTTCTGACAATTCCTTAAAGAAAGTCTTAGTAGCTTTTAATGAAGTCGATTCATTCGTACCTGAGATGGTTGGAATTCCCAATTTTTCAGCTAAGGCTCTTGCTTGACTCTTATCTCCAAATAGTTTTAAAGTTTTAGGTGTTGGTCCAACAAATATAATCCCTGCTTTGGCACAAGCTTGGGCGAATTCATGATTTTCACTCAAAAAACCATAACCAGGATGCAAGTAGTTACACTGCGTACTTTTAGCGATTTCAATAATTTGGGCAATGTTCAAATAAGCTGCTGCCCCGGACCCTTTTAGAGGGTAGGACTCATCTGATTTCTGAGTATGTAAAGCCAAGGCGTCGTCCTCCGAAAAAATACTGACTGACACGAAATCTAATTCAAAAGCTGCCTGGCTAATTCGAATGGCTATTTCTCCACGATTGGCTATTAATAATCTATTTTTACTCATATTGTTTTTTTAGAGTAGAGATGAGAGAGCAGAGAATAGAGACGTCCAATGATGTAGCTGCACGTTTCTCCTCTCGGTTCTACTATTATAATTTAACTGGTTCCCACTGAGGTAGCAAATTTACCTTCAAATTAGGCCTTTCTTTCATCGCCCTTTCTACCGCTTGAAACCCTTCTTCGGTTGCTCCTGCATACCAGTCCAAAAAACGAACAGGTCCTTGAATTGGTTGCCGTATTGATCCTGCAAAGGCATCCCAATGAATTAAATAAATATGATTGGCTTGGACTTTATCAATCAATTCTTTAAAGTAAGTCTCTTGATAATCAGGTGTTTGCGAGCCTAACCCTCCTACACCTAAAATTACTTTATCCACTTGAATCCCGTCCAAGCTGCCTTCCTTCCAGCCTGCACTACTTTGTAAAAGAAATGAACCTGATGGATGCTCAAAAAGAAAACTGTAAGCACCTCCCATTTTGTATTCCAAGGCAGAAACAGGGGGAATTAAGGGGGCTGTGATTTCTTGCTTACCACCAAGTGCCTGTTCTTTTATGGCAGCATTGGCAAAGACAAAATGGTTAGATAAAATAGGAGTGACTTTAAATTTACCGAATTGCATCGGTTGACGATCTTGAAAAACTTTGATTTGGTTTTCTGGTAGTTTCCAACCTCTTCCAATATTAGCAGTGCTTTCTGAGCCATACATTGGTGCGCCTGTCAACTTAGCAACCTCTGGTGCATCCATCGCATGGTCGAAATGGGAATGGACGACTAAAATAGCATCTAATTGATCTATATTTAGTTTATCAACTGCCCATTTGATATCTTCTTTTTGTGGTTCGATTTCTCCAAACAACATATCCCATGCAGGGAAACGGCTGAAAAAACCATCGGTCATGATAGTTGTAGAATCATCTGAAATGACTAGAGTACTAACCCCGACGAATTGTATTTTTATATCGGTTGGGGTAGGATTTTTATTGACGCCTTCGTACCACTTTTCGTATTCGCCTATACTGACATGGGAGTTTAGACTGTAATAAAAAAGTGCAGCTATGGACAAAGCAATTACTAAAATCAGTAGACCTAATATTTTTAGTAGTTTCATGATTATTCTATTGACAATTAATGCTTAATTAGTATTTTTTTGAACCACAAAAGATACAAAAGGACACAAAAGAGGTTTCACCAAGAAGATTTTAAAAGATAGTGATTATTAGTTACCACCCACATTTATTTTTAACCATTTAGATATTCAAGAGCATTTTAGAAGTGTTCTAAATGAACTTATATGACTCACATGGTAGCAAAAAATCATGGTTCAACATCTAGCCTAGTACCTGAAACCCGAAACCTGATACCTCTTACAGAACCTCCACTTTTTCAAAAAAATGTAAAACTCCATCCATCTCAACCGCCTCAACTCGTCCTTCCTCCTGCAAAATATCTAAAAATCCGATGACCATAAAAAGCGTTGCATTGCCGATGCGATTTGGATAAACACCATTAGCTAAATCAAAAGCTTTGGTGGTACCACTTTTGATTAAATCAAAACATTTCTCTTTTCTGTAGTGAATTTTTTCGACTTGTTTTTTGATGACGGCTTGTACATTTTCGAATGGTGTAAAATGACCGGGAAAAGCTTTGGTAATATTCAATTGGGCAATTTTATCGTAAGATTCCAATTGCCTTACTAGACTTTTTTCCCTGGTATAAGGGACTTGGAGACCTGCATCAATAATTGGACTAGGGATCATTCTCAAAAGCGCATCTGCTGATAGAAAATAGCCATTTTTAGGATTGTAAAAACAAGTTTGATTGATACAATGCCCTGGCGTATGAATAATATCCCACTCGTCA
>CALDTJ010000487.1 GCA_937924145.1 uncultured Saprospiraceae bacterium | reverse complement strand
ATTCGATTCAATGGCGCACCTTCTCCATTCAGCCCCTTTGCTTGTAGTGCATAAATAGGCTGTTCGCTATCCATGTTCGCTGCTAATGTCTGAAACATCAAGACGTGTAATCCACCTCCATGAATTAGGTAAAGTGGAGGTTTAGTACCTGTCGTTTTTATAGGGACTAAAGAGCCTTCAAACGTTGCCTCTTTTTCTTGATCTAGCAGATAGGCTAGTTGGCTGATAGTGGAATGTTTTAATAAAGCTGCTAAAGGTACTTTTCTGCCTAATTGTTTTTCAATTTTTGCCATCATGCTAACGGCAATTAAGGAATGTCCTCCTAATTCAAAAAAGTCATCATGTACACTTATTTTGGGAATGCCTAAAAGTTTTGACCAAATTTCCGCTAAGACTTTTTCTGTTTTAGAATGAGGCAAAGTAAATTGATCTTTTTTAGTGCTTTTTACCCATTGAGGAACAGGTAACTTACTGCGATCTACTTTTTTAGAAACAGTCATTGGAAACTGATCCATCAACACAAAAGCTGCTGGAATCATATAGCTTGGTAGTTGATTGGATAAGAATTCCTTCAAGTCTTCTATTGAAAATGATTCCTTGTGCTCGACGACCAAATAGGCTGCCAATCGTTTGTCATTCGGCTGATCTTCTCTGACCATTACCCGATTTTCTTGCACTTTTGGGTATTGCCCGATAATGGTTTCTATATCTCCTAATTCAATTCTATATCCTCTGATTTTTACTTGTTTGTCGCCACGATTCAAATATTCAATATCTCCATTTGGTAAATATCGACCTCTATCACCTGTACGATAAAGAGTTCCATAATTTTTTTCACTAGAAAATGGATTGGGAATAAATGATTTGGCTGTTAACTCAGATAAGTTATAATATCCTTGTGGGGCTACTCCAATTCCAGCGATATAAATTTCGCCGCCCACACCAATCGGAACAAGCTGTTGATCTTGATCTAGAATATAAATTTTGACATTATTAATGGGCGTACCAATTGGTAAATAACTGAAATTAGGATTGTCTAATAAATCTTTATGAATCTGCTTAGTAGTAGACCAAATAGTCGTTTCTGAAGGGCCGTAAATATTCCAAACTTCCTTGCTATGGGTTAATAATTCTCCCGCCAATTCTTTAGATAAACCTTCGCCGCCTGAAAGTGCTTTTAGTTGAGTATTACCTTCCCAACCTGCCAATAATAACATCTGCCAAGTTGATGGAGTCGCTTGCATAAAAGTTGGTTGAGATTTGACCATTAGTTCTTTTAAAGCAAACCCATCTTTTACAGCTACTTTATCTGCAATAATCACTTGTGCACCAACAAATAAAGGCATGAAAAAATCTTGTACAGAAGGGTCAAAAGCTATTGAGGCGACCGCTAATATTTTATCATCTTCTTGAATATCAAATTTATCTATAATTGCTAAATGATGGTCAATAACCGCATAATGTGGAATGGCTATCCCTTTTGGTTTTCCCGTTGAACCAGAGGTGTAGATAATGTAAGCTAAATCATCTACTCTTGGAGTTGAGCCGTTCTGGATAGTTGCAAGAAAAGTATTTTTTTGACCATTTTCATAAAAAAGCGTACTGCCTTGGAAATCAGGTAGTCGATCTTTTAGTGGCTCATGGCTGATTAAAAAACTAGCGGCTACATCTTCTAGAATAATTTGTAGTCTTTCTTTAGGATTGATTGGATCTAATGGAATGTAGATGGCACCAAGCTTTAAGACAGCTAACAGACTTATCAACATTTCTGAAGACCGTTCTAGATAAATACCGACTTTTTTCCCTCTTTTTACTCCTTTATGCTGAAAATACCCAGCTAGATTTTCTACTTTATTTTTTAATTGTAAATAAGTAAGTTGTTGATTATCAAATGATAATGAAATGTTATTTGGAGTTTTTAAAACTTGTTTTTCGAAAAGTGAATAAATACAGTTAGTTGGAAAGTTATCCACATTTGTGGCGTTCCACGTTGTTAATAACTTTTCTTTCTCCGTTTTTTCTAAGATTGATAACTGATAAACTGGTAAGTTTGGATTGTCTAAAATTCCATTTAAAAGTGCCTCAAAATTTCTTAATCTTCTTTGAATCGTACTGGCATCAAAAAGGTCAGTATTATAAATCCATTCGAAGAAAACACCGTTGCTGGTCGGTTTAAGATTGATAAAAATATCAAAGGTTTCGTAGTTCCTTGAGACTGCTCTGGTGGAAACTTTTAAGTTACCAAAATTGAGTTGACTAAAATCGCTGTCCAAATTAAATAAAACAGAAATGATTGGTTGCCGACTCGTATCTCTAGGTAATTTTAATTTTTTAACTAAAGCACCTAAAGTGTAATTTTGATGATCGAAAGCGTCTAATATTTTTCCTCTCACTTTTTTTAAATGAGTCGAAAAGGGATCGGCTGAGTTTACCGACATTTTCAACGGAAGTAAGCTAACACTGTGGCCCACTAAATCTTGGTTTCCTGCTATTGCTTGACCTGCTGCGACAACGCCTAATGTAAACGTCTCTTGCTGTGATAAACGGTGAATGAATACTTGAAAAGCTGCGAACATGAAATTATAGAAAGTGGTTCCTTGCTTGGCAGCGGTCGTTTTTATTTTTTCTTGAATGACTTTAGAAAAATGAATTTTCTCTAAGGCTGAATGATACGTTTTTACAGGCGGTCTTAACCTATCTGTCGGCAATTCCAAAACAGGTACTTCATCTTTAAACTGCTCAACCCAATAATTTTCTGCATTGGAATAAGCGGTTGTTTTTTTTGCTTTGGCTACTTCAATAGCATAGGCACTTAATTGCTTAGGACTTGTAGCTATTTGATGATTTTGATTAGTAATTTTTGCGTATAACTCTCCTAAATCCGTACTTAAAATACCTAAAGACCAACCGTCAGCAATAATATGATGAACGGTAATGATGACCAGATGAACTTCTTTTTCTAGTCTGATTATTCGAAAACGGGCAAGTGGGCCATTGAATAAATCCATTGGGGTTTCTGCCTCTTCTTGGTGGATTTGATTGAGGCTACTATAGCTGCCAGCCCTCGAAGAGCTGGCAGCTATAGTAGCCTCAATCAAATCTGTAAAAGAAATAACTATTTCCTCAAAAGGATGAATAATTTGAGTAGCCCCATCTTCACTAAAAGTTGTTCGTAAAGCCTCATGTCGTTTGACCAAATGCTGAATAGCCAACTGCATTTTTTCTAAATCAAAATCACCTTCTAATCGAATTTCTGTCGATAAATTATAAGCTGCTGCTGCTTGTTCGCTGAACTGATGCCCTATCCATATTTCTTCTTGTCCGTCGGTTAGCGGTACTTCTTTCTGTTCAAAAGGATTGATGGCTAAACCTAAAGCACTCGGATCAATCACTTCATTCAAGTCCTCTCCTTCCCACGGAACGAAAAATTGCCGCTCGAACATCTCAGCAATAGCCTTTTCATAAATTGTATAAACCTTAGCTAAATCTTTTGCTGAATGTGCAGTCGAAATAAAACCAGCTCTTTCAGTCATATACACCCCATGATAGCGCATTGTATGGAAGAAAAGCTTAGATAGCGGATAATTATCAATGACCTTTATAGCTAAAATAGAGGCTGCGGATTTAATCGCTAATGGTGCTTTAGTGCGCTTGAAAAGTTCCGCTAGTTTTTCAGCAAATGCTTTTGATTTTTTATTTAAATCGAGTTGAAGAATTGGCCCATCGGATTTAATTTTTTCCAAAACTGCTTTCGCCGCGGCTAAACTTACTGGATGCTTGACAAAAGTCCCACCGAAGAAAGTAACCATCGCCTCTGGAAAAGAATCATCTCCATATTGCCACTGACCACCATCGAAGGCATCTAAATATTTAGCTTTTCCAGCTACCATAGCTATGGGTAAACCACCACTCGCTATTTTTCCATAAGCACAAATATCTGCATCTACACCATACCAACCTTGTGCCCCTCTTTGAGTCAATCTAAAACCAGTAACTAATTCATCATAAACCAAAGCAATATCTTCTTCTAGCGTAACTTTTCTGATTTGTTCAATGACTGACTTTCTTTGTAAATGTGGAGTTTGGGTATGGAACGGTTCGATAATAATAGCAGCAAGATCCTCTGCATTATTGCGGATAACTTCTAATAAATTTGGATCGTCATAATATAAAACCAATACATTTTCTACTGCGCTTTCTGGTATGCCAGGGGCAATCGTTACCGCTTTAGTCCGTCCTTTTAGTTGAATGCCTCGCACCAACATCTCATCTGTAATTCCATGATAATCGCCTTCAAATACGGCAACTTTCTCTCTACCCGTAACCGTTCTTGCAGCTCTAATCGCAGCAGAAATTGCCTCTGATCCAGTATTGACCAAAGTCGCTCGTTCCATGCCTGTAAGCTCACAAACCAGTTCAGCGACCTCTTTTGCCAAAGGAGGTAAGACCGCTAATTCGGTTCCTTTTTGCATTTGTGTGATAACTGCGGCTTGCACAAAATCTGGTGTATGACCATATAAACCAATGCCAAAACTCATTAGAAAATCAATGTATTCATTGCCATCCACATCCCACATTTTTGACTCCTTGGAGCGAGTCATGGCTATTTGATAAATAGCATCTTTCCACAATTTATTAAAGGCTTGAATAGAGCGAGGGTCTGCCAAATATTGCCGTTGTTCTTGACTTAATTTTTTAGAACCAGCAGTTTTTTGATTATAAGTTTCAATGAAATCTTGTAATTGTTCTTTTTGATAAGCACTTAGTTCGGCTATGCCTTTTGGAATAGGTTTCCATGGCCCAAACCCCTTTGATTTATCAACATCCGTAGGCTTAGGAGGCAAGGAAGTTAGCTTTTGCTCGTGTCTGACACTTCCAAAAGTGTCTGACACGTTATTAGCCGTAGGTAAATTATCAACAGTTTTTCCTCCTCTCAATAAATCAAGCTGTTGTTGCATAATGTGCAACTGCTGATTAATAATTCCTTGAACTCCATCCTTCGTAGAGGCACTCCCTCGTGGTGATTGCTCAACATGCACCTGCTCGATATTAGATGCATCCATTTTGGGGAGGGCTACCTGTTTCGGCATAAAAGCCCCTTCGCTTAATGCCCCATCCATAAATACAGCTAAAGTCTCAATGGTAGATTGATCTTCAAATAGCTGCCTAAAAGTGATGGAAAGTTTAAATTTTCGATTAAATTTCGTAATTGCCTGTGTTAAAAAAAGAGAATCAAAACCTAATTCTAAAAAAGTAGCATCGATATCCATTTCCTCAGGATCAAGCCCACTCAATTCAAATAGTATTTCTTTGATAAGATTTATCAAATGATCTTTCCGACTAATCGAAAGAGCTAAAATTTGTTCAGATTTTATTTCTTTGTTTTTTGTACTTACTTCATCAGAAGTGTCGCGAACTGCCCACTGCTGACTGCTAACTGTAGACTGCCCACTGCCCACTGCTAACTGCGAACTGCCTACTGTAGTCTGCCCACTGCAAACTGCCTCTATCCAATAGCGTTTCCGCTCGAAAGGATAAGTTGGCAATGATGTTTTATAAGGAGATAAGTGTTGATAATAATTTTGCCAATTGATGTCGATGCCATTGCACCATATTTTACCTAGAGTTTTTAGAATAAAGGATACATCATCTACTGTTTCTTTAGGGTGTCTAACCGAAGAATAGATAAAATGCGATTTCTTTTTATTAGGATGCTGTCGAGCGAAAGTAGCAAGCGTCTGCCCTGGACCAACTTCTAATAGTAACAGATTTTCTTGTTGAAGAATAGTCGCTAATCCATCGGAGAACCGAACGGTTAGTCGAAGATGCTTTATCCAATATTCAGCCGTATTGATTTCATTCTCCTTTGCCCATTGTCCAGTTAAATTAGAAATGACGGGAATAGTAGGCTTTTTAAAATGAATAGTATCTAAAAATGCCTTGAACTTAGGAATAATGGCATCTATTTGCGGAGAATGAGCCGCTACATTGATATGAATTCTAGCTGTTTCTATATTTTCAGGCGTTAATTTTTCTTGCAATTTATTAATCGCTATTGCAGGACCAGAAACAGTACAATTATCAGGTTTATTGATAACTGAAATCGAAGTATTTTCTATTAAATATGGAGCAATTTCTTTTTCTGATAAAGAGACACTTAGCATGCCACCTTCAGTAGTTAAACTTTCAAATAATCTTCCCCTTAGCGTTACTAAACGCAATCCATCTTCTACTGAAAATACACCAGCAATACAAGCTGCGGTATATTCTCCCATGCTATGCCCAATCATTTGGGTAGGCTGAACTCCCCAATGTTGCCAGAGTTTTGCTAAAGCATATTCAATGGTGAAGAGGGTGGCTAAAGCAATAGTTGGTGTTTTTATTTCTTTTTTTAAGTTTGAAGATGCTGATGAGAAAAGGTATGACTCAATATCTAGGTGTTCTTTCTCTTTTAAGAAATTTATACAAAAATCTACTTGTTCTTTGAAAGTAGGATAGGTGTGATATAAACCTTTAGCCATCGACAAATACTGTGCGCCACCTCCTGGAAAAAG
>CALDTJ010000486.1 GCA_937924145.1 uncultured Saprospiraceae bacterium | reverse complement strand
TTGCCGAAGGTAAAAAGATTGACCTAAATTATAGCGCAACCATGGCGACTTTGCGAATGACTAAGAATGAATTTTGGAAAGGCTTGAAGAATAAGATTAACATGTAATGGGAAAATTTAGTAAATTTGTTTAGTACAAATCACTATTTATCCTGCTAAAAACTATCATTTTATGTCTGGACAAGTTGCAAAAAGATTGATTTCTGTAGAAGAATACCACAAAATGGCAGAAGTAGGAATTCTTAAGCCTGATGATCGGGTGGAATTAATTAATGGTGAAATTATTACTATGAGTCCAGTTGGTAGCCCTCACGCATCAAGTGTAAAGAGAATTACGGCTCTTTTTTTTAATGTTTTAATGGGCAAAGTTACAATTGGAGTACAAGACCCGATTCAACTAAGTAATTACTCTGAGCCTGAGCCAGATATTTCTATTTTAAAATATCGACCTGATTTTTATGAAAAAAATCATCCAGCAGCTGTTGATATTTATTGGGTGATCGAAGTGGCACATAGTACTTTAGGTTATGATAGAGATTATAAGGTTCCATTCTATGCAGCTTCTGATGTACAAGAATGTTGGGTTGTCGATGTAGAAAATAAGGTTCTGGAAGTATACAGAGAATTATCAAAAGGAAAGTATCAATCTAAAGAAATTTATAAGAGCGGAGACGTTGTAAAACTATCTCATTTTGATTTTGAAGTGTCTGTCTCTAAAATTGTAGGATGAAAAGTTATATTTTTTTAAACTTTAGTCCAATGTACCCACCAACCCAACCTATTCTATTGCAATCATTAACATATTAAGACAAGAATTGCTGTAATATTACGCTGATGGGTTCTAGCACACGACCTGAATTGAATGTATAATAAGTAGGACCTGCAAGTCTCCAATTTTAATTGGAGTCAAAAAATTCTGTCATCCTGTCGTAAAAAAAGACGGATAGTCTACTACCCAAGTATGCGTGCGTGCGTTACTAAATAAAGGGTAGAAACTATCCGTCAAAAAGGTCTCAAAAAAGAAAACTACACCAATTAATCTTTAATGTTCAGATTGTGTTCGGCAATCTTCACATTTGTTTTGTTCATTCACGGGATCATAATTGATGTAAAGTATGTTTGGATATTAATTTGTTGTTGTAAATCTTAAATGTCTACGTTGAAAAATTGCTATTTATTTTAGTTGCTTACTGCCTACTGCACCTCTTTCTTCCGCCTACCTAGCTGATACTTAACTACTTTTGCCTTTGGGGCTCGATGAATAATCATCTTGTTTAAGTACTTTTTAGCTTTATCTATATCTTTATAATCTGTGAGAATACTATAAGCGTATCCACCTTCATCAAGTGTATCATAATAGACATTGCCAAATTGTTTGAAAAGGGAATGATTCCTTTTCAATGGCAAATCACTAGTGATTAATTCTAGAACAATACCAGAATAGGTCACGGGCAATTTTTTGTGATGCCTGTAGTAAATCGGTGTAGTACTAGTGTTAGATTTTTGTTGAATGTTCGTAGTTACAACTGTATTGTTAATATCTTGAAACACAAAAAAGACGGATTCCTGCGCTTGGAGTGTAGAAATGCTTACTAATAGGCATAGTATGCCTAGATGTAGAGCTTTGTAGTGTTTCATATATGTAGTTACTTTAAATTCTAATGGCTCAATTTTAAACCTTGAGAAGGTGATACCTTTATCAACGTTTATACTTTGCTAGTAGAAAAAGTAGAACTTAGTGTAGAATTCCACAGTATGTCTAAAAGATCTTGATTTTCCTTTAGATTGGCATTTGTGGAATGGATTTTTTTAAGTGTACTTTCTGCTGAATTATCTTTAGCAGTGATGTTACTTTGTGGATTCTCTGAGTTTTCAGAAACCTTATATTCGTCTGCGGAGTCTTCCATCGAATCAGAAGGATTAGATGAGGATTGGTCATTCTCTGGGTCAGTCTTAGTTGTAGGTTTCTGATAATCAATAGCGTAGATCGAAATTGAAGATATTATCATCGCCATTACTGACAGTGGTAAGAAATATTCCATAGTGTTCCGTAGGTTTCAAATTATATAGTAAAATAGTGTTTTTCTTTTGCTAAGCTTAGTCCGTTTATACAGCTTCGCAATAGACATTTTTTAACGCTATTATAATATACAGTGTTTCAGAAAATTAGCTGGATACCTAATTCTAAAAAATTAAAATCCATTGACTGTAAATCAAGATTAAAATAAATAATATATTTCACCTTGATCTTGTTTTAGAGAGTTGAATTTCTTTCAAAAAATAAGATACAATAAAAGAATTGACGAGCCAATTGCTTCTAATTTTTGACTATATTTTTGCCATAGTCATACCAGTAATTTAAAAAATAATCGCTTTCGATTACTTTGTTTTTTCTGTTCAGTTGTAGATTATAATCCGTATTATAGCTACTTACTAGTCTGTGACAGACCAAGTGAGTAACACGATGCAAAAATACATTTATATTATAAAAAAACAAATATATAAGTCGCTAATTTTATATTTTATGTGACATTATTTTTAAAAGGGGAATATTCGTTGTTGGTAAATTTATTTAGGGAGTGGATACTATTTGCTTGTTTTTGGTCGTTATCAATTGGTTTTTAAAGTTTTATACAAGTCAATTTGTTTATATGTGACAATTTTAGGTTTAATTTTTTTTTCGTGAAAAAATGATTAATATTCCTAAAAACGACCGTTTTTTTCCTTAATTGTATCGGTTTTTAGCTAGAAACACTTGTATCTATTAGCACTTTTAGCAAACTGCTTTGATGATTATTTAGAAAAAATGAAGCACTATTTTATTTTTTAAAAATTGTTTGAATGGAGTAAATTTTCTTTTCCTCCTCCATTGGACCTAAAATTATACCTCTTTCCTTAAGACCTCCAAAGGTGGCTTAGAAATTACTTCTCGACTATTCAGCATTCCAATTATTATCGTTAGTAACGTAATACTCAAAAAGACCAAAAATGGCGGTAAGAATCGAGGCGTAAAAGGTATCTCAAATTCAAATTTCGCCAAAGCCCAACTAATACCAAACGATAAAATAATGCCCGTCAAAGTAGATAGGGTACCTAGCATAAAATACTCATACCCATTGATGCGAATAATTTGACTTCTGTTTGCACCTAATGTTCTTAAAAGAACACTTTCTTTGACTCGTTGGTACTTGCTTAATACGACTGAACTAATTAATACTAATAAGCCCGTTAGAATACTAAACAGTGCCATGAATTTTATCACAAAAGAGACTTTATTTAAAATAGTATCGACTGTTTTTAAAATCTGAGTCAAATCTATCACAGAGACATTAGCAAAAGTTTTGACTAAATCTCGTTGGAACTTCCCCGAAACTTCTTCATCAGGTGTTCGAGTAACGACTACGTGAAACTGTGGCGCATTTTCTAAAACGCCTTCTGGGAAAACTACAAAGAAGTTCGTCTGTAGTTGACCAAAAGTAATTTTTCTAATATCACTTACGTAAGTTTCTATCGGTGCTCCCTGCACATTGAAGACCAATTGGGAACCTATTTCTACTTTTAAATTATCACTAATATTTTCTGCGATGGACACCCAAACAGTATCACTCTCTGCTCTATCTCCATGCCAAATACCTTGGACTATCTCTTCTGTATTGGTTAAGGAATCTCGATAAGTTACTCTGTATTCTCTATTGTACGCCCAGTTTGATTTATGCGTCTCTGTGGTATCTGCCCGATTTTGTGTCTTATCAATACCATCAATTGTTTCCATCCGCATGGTCACGATTGGAACATTCTGGATCAATGGTAATTCGTAGTCTTTGGTGAGTTGTAGGACCTGCTCCTTTTGGCTGGTTTGAATATCGTACATAATCATATTCGGTTGATTTCCTTGCCCTGTAAATTCAACCTGATTGAGTAGTAAATCTTGGGTGAAAAATAGGGTAGAAATCAAAGCGGTTCCTAAGCCAATGGATACCATCAAAATGAGTGTCTGATTATTAGGTCTATATAAATTAGCAATACTTTGTCGCCAGACATAACTCCACTTAACAGGAAAAAACCGCTTGACTGCCCACATTACTAACTTGGCAACTCCCGCTAGTAGTAAAAAGGAAATACCAATGGCTACTATAAATCCAATTGCTGTAACCCAACGCCCTGTCTGATACCAAGTAAACCCGCCAATGAATGCGATGATTAAAGCAATCACAAGCCACCTTAATGGATCTTTGGCGCCAGCATCAGGTTCGTAGGAGGCTCGTAAAGTTCTCAGAGGAGAAATTTTTCGTATGCCTAAAAGTGGTATTAAGGCAAATAAGACGGCTACAGCTACACCCGTAATTATCCCTAAGAAGACCGCACTCATAGAAATATCTGTGCTGACATTTTCTAAAGGTAAAAATTCACCGAGCACGATGGGTAATATTTTTTGTAAAAGACTGCCGAGTAATGCACCTAAGATGGCTCCAAATAAACCCATTACCAGAATTTGGAGTAGATAGATGATAAATGCTTGTTTGCCACTAGCCCCCAATGTCCTTAAAACAGCTACGGTGCTCAACTTATTTTTAATGTAAATATGTACCGCACTTGCTACTCCAATACAACCCAAAATCAAAGCAATGAAACCGACCAAATTCAAGAAGTCAGTCATGGCATTAAATGCTCGCCCAAGATCTTCTTTCCGTTCTTCTACCGTATCAAAGCCCATTGCAGCAGGTCGCAATGTTGCTTCTAGTGTATCTACTAAGTCTTTTTCGAGAATATTTGGTTTTAGTTTATAGTAATAATTGTAGTCAACTCTACTACCAAATTGCACTAATCCAGTAGCATCTAAGAATTGTTTTGGAATATAAACAACGGGTAAAACTGCTCCTGCAAATCCTGACCGACCAGGTGCTGTATTTAATTGACCCTCAATTTCGAAAGTGACGTTTCCTATTTTGATGGAATCGCCTTTTTCTAAACCAAATTGAATCATTAAGGTCTTTTCTACTAAGGCTTTTTGCCCTTTTTTGAAGGTTTGATGGGCATTGGCAGGTTTAGTAGAAAATTCGCCGTAATAAGGATAGTCCCCTTTTAAAGCCTTTACTTGAACCATTCGTGTATCTTCGGTCTTAGGCATGAAAACCATAGAGGCAAAGGAAACCACATCTGATCGCTCTTCTTCTATGTACTGGATTCGTTCATTGATCGAATCAGGCATGGGGAAGTTACTTTCTACGACTAGGTCTGCTCCCAATAATTTTTTTGCTTCTTTATTGATGTCTGTTTGTAGATTCTCGCCAAAAGAACTGATGGCGACCAATGCTGCAATACCTAAAATGATAGAGGAAACAAATAAAAAAAGGCGACTTCGGTTGCGGCGACTATCTCGCCAAGCCATTTTTACTAGCCAAGGAAAGTTGATATTATTCATTTTATTGATTGACTGCGGTTCGTTTCGATGGAGAAATTATTTATCAGCGCAGTTTTGATTCCTGAAAAAATAGTGTAACTTTATCTTTCGTGAACACTAATATAGTATTAATAGCAAAATTAACAAGCTGACTATTATTAGGTTCGATTTTTAGCTAAATATCTCCCCCCTTTGGCTAACTTTTAGGCTAATTCCCCTTTTTTTCAGACGAATACCCCTTCAGGCAACTAAAATCTAGTTCCCACGATACCGATAACCTATTACTATTAGTACCAACACACAACTATTCTGAGACATCACCGAAGTCGATTGACCTATTTTGTATAGCTGATAAGTTCATACGAAATACTTACTCTGGGCTCGGCTATCTGATGGTAGAGAAACAATTTTTTAGAGACTATATATTTGACAACTAAACAGACATTTGCTATGACTAAAACCATTAAAACAATTATTATCGAAGATGAGTCTATTTTTCGAAAGAGCTTGAGTATGTATTTGAGGAATCGACCAGAATTCGAGATGGTGGGAGATTTTGATGATGGAGAACCTGCGTTACAATTTTTAAAACGAAAAAATGAAGTAAATGTAGTACTGCTTGACTTGAATTTACCAACAATAGATGGTCTGGAAATGACTCGGAAAATATTGGCGATTAATCCTGACATTAGTATTCTTATCTTGTCTCATGAAGGAGAAAAATCACTCATTTTGCAAGCGTTGAAAAATGGCGCACAAGGATATGTAACTAAAGATGCACCAATTGATGAACTATTAGTTGGAATTAAAGCTTTGGCTAAAGGGAATAATTATTTTTCTAGTAATATTTCTGCTAAAGTTATGGTTCAATTCGGTGGAAGAAGAACAGGAATTGCTACTACCAAAATTAGACCTTTTATTACGAATAGAGAACAACAAATTTTAGAGTTTTTATACAAGGAATATACCAATAGAGAAATTGCTGATCGCTTATTTATCTCTCCTAGAACAGTTGATACCCATAAAAGAAATTTACGTAAAAAATTGAATGTAAAAAGTAGTGTAGGATTGATTAAATACTACTTGAATCACGTTCGAACAGAGAAGGTTGTTTCTGGTATTTGAGTATTTTGCGTAAAATACGTAGTTTATTGACGAAATTACGGTTTTCTAGTATTTCATAAGCAATGTCTTACGAGTATCTTTGTTCCCGTAAGACGCAATAAAGATTAACTTTAATTAAGTTTTGAGAAAACTACATGTCTAAAAATACAATACAATTTCCTGATTGTATTTCAGTTTTTAGAGTTAATTCTACATTTCTAAATTATTTCCCCTCCCTTATTGCAATCCCCTCTACCTTACTTTTATAATACCACTTACGGATTAACTGAATATTAAGAGGTTTGACCGCCTTTACGTCTAGCAAGAAAGTGCTACCTGTAAACCTTATATCTCATCTATTTCAATACGATGAATTGGTTTATTACAGTGCTATTTTGACAGGTGATTAGGTGTCTATGACCCACCTTATATTGTAATCATTTTGCCGGGAGCGCGATGTATCTCCCGTAAAGACTATTCTTTAACTTTTTAACCGGTAAACTAATTCGTAATGAAAAAATTCACACTTTTAATGGCATTTTTTTGCCTAACAGTTGTAGCTGTAACAGCTCAAAACAATAGCGCCAATTCAACGATTGAAGGAAACGCTACTCAAGTAGACCTTGTACAAACGGGAGCTACCAATAATGTATTGAGTGTTGCTAATGGTAATGACAACAATGTTGGATTCCGTCAGGAAGGTAACGATAACGGAGCTGCATCTACTTTTATTGGAAACAATATTGGAAGTACGACTCGTCAAACAGAAGGTGATAGAAACAGTGCTACTCAGACTTTAACTGGTGACAATATCCAGTCTGCATTGTTACACACAGGTAGCGATAACGTTACTAACCAAACGATCAGTGGTAACGATAACGTTACTGAGATTTTATTAACAGGAAATACCAATACAGTTATTCAATCTCAAACTGGATTAGCCAATAATTCTATTTTGATTTCAACAGGTAACGATAACAGAATTACTTCTGATCAAACTGGTGATAATCAAGGTATTTTAGCTGAGCAACAAGGGAACGGAAACACTGCTATCTTAGGACAAGAGTCTTCTGTGAACTTTATTGATGCACTTCAAGAAGGTGACGGTAACACGGCTACTATCTTCCAAACTGGTGCTAATAATATCGCTGGTGACGGTGGTAATAGAACGCTTCAAAGAGGAAACGACAACCAATTGTCTATTACTCAAAATGGAGATCAAAACGGAGCTTTTGGTACACAAGTAGGAGATGCTAACGGTACTTCTTTAAACCAAACAGGTAACGGTAACTTCATTATCTCTAATACTACAGGTAATACTAACGTACACAATATTACTCAGACAGGTAATAACTAAATTCTTTAGAAGAAAGAAGTCAGACCATCCTTATGGACTGTCAGAAATCAGATAGGCTAATACTATCTGACAATGAAATGGTCTGACTTCTGATCTCTCAAAATATAGTTGTAGCGTTTGTTCGCAAACGTTTTTATATAGTTTCAAATTAAGGGGGAAGTAATTTTTGCTTCCCTACTCTTAATTTTTTTTGGAATAGTGATCGTTGAGTCAGATAAAGAGAAAAGTCTCTATAATCTATTTTTGACCTCCTTTTCTAAAAATATATAACCTGAATGAGCATGATAAGCAAGCAAATTATAGTATTGGTTTTCGCTGGCTTTCTTGCACTAACAGGATTAAGTGCGCAGCAATTATCTTTAGAAGATTTGCTGTTGGAGCCAAGTGCCTTATTACAAGGTGAGTTAGGAACAGGAAGTAATGCTGCCTATCAAAAAACAGAAGGAAGCTCAAATACTTTGAGTATCAACCAACTGCAACAGAATGGGCAGCAATTAAATCTTGTTAGAACTCTACAAGTCGGTAATGATAATAAGGCTTTTTTGGAACAAATAGGATCAGGTAATCAGCTAGTATTAATTCAAAATGGTACGGCGAATGTTTACTCTGTTGTTCAAGAAGGTATCAATAATAATACAGTAGCTATTCAAAATGGCTCTAATAATATCATTACTCAGGAATTAATGAATGCCAACGGAGTTTACTCTGAATTCATCCAGAATGGAAATGGCAACGAAATTATACATATTACGAATGGTATGGTCGACCAAAACTTCATCATTAGACAAAATGGAGATGGTTTAAAAGCGACAGTCATTCAATCCAATTAGGTACTATTTGCTGGATAACTGAAATTAATGGAAGTTATCCAGTAAATTAAGTACTTGCTGAATTAAGTATTGTTTTGTTGGATAACTTCCCATTAGCCAATAATTTAAGTATTATTTATTCTCAAAATACCGAACTATGAAGCACTTTTTATTTTTTGGTATCCCCTTATTATTTTTGCTATTAACTGAAATTAGCGCTATCTTTAGTGTTCCTCTTCCTTTCGCAAGTTGTTTTGATAATTATCAAACAACTGAAAACAGACCAATAACCTACTTCACAGACTTTTACTCGCTTTTAGACGATGTATCAACCCATACTGATGCCTATGTATCTTCTAAAAGCTCCTACGAAAAATTACTTGTTTCCCAACATAATAATTCCCCTCAACAAGACACGACTAAAAAGAAATTAATTGGGCCTGACAAAGGTCAAGTTGCCCAAAAACAACAACAAATTGTATTGAATGAAATTGATGGGTTAGTGATAGATGCCACTTTTAGCTCAGGAGGATATGACTTTTATATTGATTTCTCTCAAAATTGGACACCACCAATTGGTGGAGCCAACTATACAATTGTGGTTAAAGAATATCAAGGCAGAGGTGCGAACATGATTGTAGCAATCGAAGTAAATGGTAAACAATTAGTCTACCGTAGAATGCGACCAATCTATTCTGCTATCCACAGTTTATCCATCGCCGCAGCCAATTATCTCAACGGCTATATCGCCAGAGGAGATCATTTGAGAGGGATAGATGCGGATGGCAATTTCATTGATGTACAACAAGCAGGTGTAACTAGACAAATAAAAACACCTTTTGATGTTTACTAGTACAGGCGACTTTAGTCGCTTTTAAAAATAAAAAAGCTAGGTGACTAAAATCACCTACTACTAACTAGAGCTGATATTGAAACACGACCCTATGGAGCAAAGTAAGTTTTGCCCTTCAAAATCAGAAATTCCCACCTCTAGTTAGTTTTTTGAAAAGCTTAAATGCTTATTGTTTAGTGTGTAAACAAAGTACTGCTGCGAATTAAATGGAGCGCGTGGTTTAATAGAAAACGAACACAAAGATTAAAGATCAGCATTACTTATCATGTGGTTCGCTCACAGCAACCTAATTAAAAAATACCTCCCATACCCCCCTTTTTTGATGGAAGTGTTTAAACTTTAGATATACTTATAATTCAATATTAAAATCAGTTACAACTATCTGATTATGAACAAGCTACAACAACTATTTACATTATTAATCTTAATTGGAGCAGGCTTTTTTACGGAAGTAGCTGCTCAACAATTGGTGTACCGTCCGATCAATCCAGCGTTTGGTGGTGATACTTTTAACTACAGTTGGTTATTGAGTTCTGCGCAAGCACAAGATTCAACGACAGATCCTAGTGAAGCTACTAGGACTTCGAGTTTCCAAAGAGCAACTAGTTTGGAGACTTTTCAGCAGCAGTTAAATTCTCAATTGTTAAGTCAATTATCTAGAAACTTGGTAACCAGTCAATTTGGCGAAGAAGGACTAGATGATGGTACTTACAATATTGGTACACTAGAGGTCAACGTGACGACGACTCCAGACGGGGTTAGTATTGCCATTGTTGACCAAAATACTGGTGAATCTACGGAAGTAATTATTCCGTTTTTTTAGCAGCTAATAGCATAGCTAAAACAGGTGTTTTTCTGTGAAAGATACCTATACAGACAATTATTTATATGGATAGTTTGTCTGTAAAAATAGTAGCATAGGCCGAAAAATCTGTGCTACACAATACGATTTGAAACTATAATAAAAAACATCATGGGCAAGCGATTACAAAAAAGCTGGTGGGCCCTAGCAGGTATTCTGTTGCTTTTTCAAAGTTGTGGCACGTTTATGCAACAACCCGTGCAATCAGAAGCAGCTAGAATCGGGGAAGACACCCAGACAGCTATTAATCTAAAGAATTTACCGCCGCCAAAAGAGAAAATCGTGGCAGCGGTGTACCAGTTTAGGGATCAAACTGGTCAATATAAAACGGGAGGCGGATTCTCTACCGCAGTTACCCAAGGGGGAACTAGTATTTTATTAAAAGCACTCAAAGATTCTGGTTGGTTTGTACCAATTGAACGGGAGAATGTTAATAATTTATTGAACGAACGTAAGATTGTTCGAAATACTCGTGCTCAATTTAATGCCAATCAAGGGTTAAAACCATTACTTTATGCCAGCGTCCTGCTGGAAGGTGGCATTGTTTCCTACGATCAAAATGTAATTACAGGTGGAGCAGGTTTGCGTTATTTTGGCGCAGGGGGCTCTGAGCAATATCGACAAGATCGAGTAACGGTTTATTTGAGGGCTATTTCTGTACAAACGGGAGAAGTTTTGAAAGTGATCTATACTTCGAAGACCATTTTGTCACAATCTGTGGATATTGGCCTTTTTCGCTTCGTTAGTTTTGGTAAATTATTGGAGACGGAAACTGGATTGACTTATAATGAACCTACGCAAATCGCTGTTTCTGAGGCAATTAGTAAAGCGGTGCAAGGGATGATTATTGAAGGAATCGAAGACAATTTATGGAACTTGGGAGAACGAAGGTTTGAAGCGGACGAACAGATCAAGGCTTATAAAAAAGAAAAAGAAGAAGCACCTCAAATTGATTTATTAGGTAAAAAACAAGATAATCGGAGAAAGAAATATTCTGCTGGATTTAGTACTTCTAGCTTACTTTATTCTGGTGATTATCCGAATGCTAGAGTACGAACAGGTGTTGAGTTTAGTTTTAATTATGAACTCAACCCGACGATTGGTTTTCAAGCGAATTATGGAATTAGTAGTATGGAAGCAGAGCGATTCTATTTTTCCAATGTTAGCTATTTAGAAGCCAATCTATTGTATCGAGCTTTGCCCTATGATCTTTTTACCCCCTATGCTTTTGGAGGTTTTGGGCTCATCACCGAAAATGATAGGCATCCGCTAGATTTTGCAGTCCATACCTTCACCAAAGCAAATTTAGGTGTTGGTGGCGAATTGCTATTAAATGATCGATTTAGTGTAAGAGCATCTTTAGATTATAATGTAATTTTGAGTGATAATTTAGATAGAATTGAACAAGGTCGTTACAATGACTTTTATTGGCGAGGTAATGTTGGTGTGAAATATTACTTCGGCGCGCCTTTAAAAGGAAAACGGAAGTTCAAACTGAAAGATGACTACAAGTAGTTAAAACTTAGGTTATTTTTTCAAAATTCTAAAAATAGTAGTAAATTATACCTCCCCCTTACCCCCTCCACTACAATTAGAGAAAACTGTAAAGTGCCCCCTCTCACTTTACGAAAAGTAAATCAAAAATGAAATCCTTTAATATGGCTATATCGCTAATAGTTTTGCTATTAGTAAGTAGTTGCAGAGAAGACAGAATCGAACCAACGCTTTTTGGTTCTATGGTTGGTACAGTGATCCGAGATGCAGATAATGTCGCTGTTAATAACGCGATTATTTCTACTACACCACCAACTAGTTTGATCCTGACGGACGAATTTGGTCGATTTGCGCTGAATGATATTGAGCCAGGTACTTACACCATACGGGCAGAAAAGGAAGGCTTTGCGCCAGAGGTAGAATCAGTCACTGTCTTTGAAGATAAAACGGCGAATGTGATTATCAAATTAGCACCTGATACTTTATCAAATGTACCTCCATCTGCACCTAGTGCCCCTATGCCAGAGGACAATGCTATGGAACAAGAAGTTGACCTGACATTGAGTTGGTCTGCAACTGATGGAGATAGAAATGATGAATTGAGCTATGATGTCTTGCTTTGTAGTGGCAATCAAACGGACTGTGAAATGGTCGGAATGGATGTATTAGCTGATACCTTTAGGTTGAATGATTTAAAGCACAATACGGTTTATTTTTGGCAAATCATTGCTAAAGACAAAGCAACAGAAGTATTCAGTAATATTTGGAGTTTTCAAACGAAGCCTTTTCCAAATAATCGCTTTGTCTATTCGAAATTTGATGGTCAGAAATATGATATTTTCTCTGCGGATGCCGAAGGAAATGAGATTCAGCTAACCTTTGGTTCTGGTAGTAATTACCGACCTAGAATCAGCCCCGATAGGCAAAAAATAGCCTTTGTTGGTAATAGTGGAATTGAACCTCACTTATTCGTGATGGACAGAGATGGTCAAAATATTATGCAAGTTACTAGAGATGTACCAATTGACGGATTTAATAATTTTGATTTGGACTTTGCATGGTCTCCAGGAAGCGACCAACTGCTGTATATGAACAATGCCATGTTGTATACCGTGAATTTGAATGGCACTGGATTGGAAGCTATTGCTCAAGCACCCGAAGGCTACACTTTTTCAGAGGTAGATTGGATGTTTTCTAATCAAGGGAATCGAATTGTGGCGAGAGTAACGGGCAAAACGATTTACGAATCTGATATTTTCATTTTGGATACAGAAGGCAATTATCTAAGACAAATTTTTACCGATATCCCTGGCGGAACAGGTGGATTACAGTTCTCCATCGATGGCAAATTTGTCCTATACACACATGATGTTTCTGAATTTGAGAATGCATCTGGTAGACAATTAGACAGTCATGTTTTTGTGAAAAATTTAGAGAACAATGTTACATTCGACTTGTCAGGCATTGACTTTAGAGGAAAAGAGGCGGGGACCAATGACTTAGACCCTCGCTTTTCTCCTGATGGGGCTAAAATTATTTTTGTGAATACTAATAATGATGGTATTTCTGTACGGAATATTATGACGATGGATATTGACGGAAGAAATAGAACGATCCTATTTGAAGGTGCTGAAATGCCAGATTGGAGATAAGATTTTTGATGACTTTATGAGTAAATTAAAATTCGAAGTTACTACTTAAAAAACAAAGTGAAATTTAAAAAATGAGATGAACAAATTTAAAGGCCATATTATAAATATTATTTGCCTTTTGGGAATATGCCTATTTCCAATGCTACTATCTGCTCGGATAGATAGCACTCTACTTATTGCTCCACCAGAAATCACTGCTAATAATCCAGTTTGCGAAAATGCTACTTTGAAATTAGAGTCACCTTTTCAAGATGGGGTGATTTATCATTGGTTTGATATTCAAGGTAATGAAATATCTGTGGTAGCCACTGCGGTTATTCCTGATATGCAGTTGGATATGGCAGGTACTTATCGCCTAGTTACGGAGGAGAATGGTGTTTTTTCTGATACAGCTACCATTGAGATTGAGGTGACTACTCGCCCCGATACGCCTATGGTTTTTAGTAATGGACCACTTTGTGAAGGAGAAACTTTAGAACTAGATGGGCCAAGTTTGCCTAATACAACTTACAAATGGGTTGACCCATTCGGGACGGTCATTGCCAATACAGAAGATCATATTATTGAAAACATTCCTAAAGAGTTAGCAGGAGATTATTTTTTAGAGATTACCCAATTTGGTTGTGCGAGTCCCTTAGGTTGGACAGAAGTGGGCGTGATTGCGGTCAATGAAGTTCCAAAATTAACGGTAGACGGTCCTGCCTGTGAAGGAGATAGTCTTTTAATTCGAGGACCACATATTGCTGGCGTAAATTATAATTGGACGGGACCTAATGGTTTTACTTCCAATACAATAGACTCTTTAATTTTAACGGATTTATCTCCAGCAGATGCTGGCGAATATGTCTTATTTGTAGAGGCGGAAGGTTGCCAAAGTCCAGAAGGAAAAATCGAAGTCGAAGTTTTAGCCAAACCGTCGGCAACGCTTTCTGGTGGCGGTATTTTATGTGAAGGGGATAGCACTAATTTATTGGTCATCGTGACAGGAAAAGCTCCTTTTGAATTGGTTTATGCGATTGATGAAGTAACTGTATTGCCGCTGAATACTTCTAGGCAAAGAATTACTTTACCAATTACCTCTGACCAAGAGTCAACTTATACATTAATTAGTATGTCTGACGAAAATGGTTGTGCAGCGATATTGAGTGGAGAGGCTACCACCAAAGTTTTTCCAAA
>CALDTJ010000485.1 GCA_937924145.1 uncultured Saprospiraceae bacterium | reverse complement strand
ATTTTTGATTTAGACTAGGCATTTTTTTCAGTAATAGCATAGCTATTGCTGAAAAAAATAACGACGTATAAATTAAAAATCTCCCATCATAAAATAGAAGATAATTGTGTCCACGTACTTACCTTTTAAAATGGATCATTTTTTTTTGACGGCGCAATAACGGAGGGAAATCTGAAGATAGTCTGAATTTTTAAAAAGAATAAAAAAAAGCCACTATCCAAAAGTAATTCTTTCAAATAGTGGTCTAGTAAAAATTAGGAAAGTTAAAATTTTTCTAATCAAAAACAAGCTATGCTCCTTTAGTAACGAGCAAAAAATAAGTCGGTCGTTTAGAGCTAATTATTTTGTACAAGAACTAGGCATTTTTTGAGGACATAGCATCGCTATGGCTGATAAAAATAACGACGTTATTGTGCAAAAGAATAGCTAGGAAATGACTGAGTTATTATTTACTCGTTACTTAGCCAGAAGTACAGCATTATTATTCATTGTATCCTCAAATATTGCCAAGATATCTGGCACATTATAGGTTTCGACAATTAATTGACAAGCTTGCTCCATTTTAGAATAGAGCGATTCAAAAAGTTCAATATCCCAAAAATAGGGATCAGGCATATCTATATTTTGCGCCAAGCCATCTAGGAAATCCGCTAGTATCCAGACCTTATCGGCTTGTGGCAGCGTGAGCGCCTTAGCTCTTAGCCGTTTTGCCAATTCATCATCCATAGTGATGACCATATCATGTGCATCAAAATCCGCTACTTGAAACTTTCTAGCAATATGAGAAGAAAGGTCGATACCATGTCTTTGAGCGACAGCTACCACTCTTGGATCAGCGGTGCAACCTACATACTTATTTGCTAAACCAGCAGAGGCTATTTGCCAATTTAGACCTAGTTTTTTTGTTTGCTGTTGAAGGATTCCAACGGCTAAAGGCGAACGGCAAATATTGCCTAGACAAACAAATAATATTTTCATAGTCGTCTAAATAAATGATAGTAAGCAGGAAACTAACTTTGGGGAGATAGCTCAAAAGTGGAATAATGCTATCTCCCTAAAGTAGTCATTGCTTTTGCGTGAGTAGTGATTTTAATATTGTCTTTCTTCTTCCATCCATCCCAAATAAGGAATTAGGTCGAATTCCGTAATTTCATCTTCGTCTTCAATAGCCGAAGGGCAATCTACTATAACCTTCCGTTTGGTGGACATTGCCCATTTCCATTTCGCTAAACGGAAGTATGCTCTAATTTTAGTCATGTTCAAAAGTGCTTGCTATTTTCTAAAAAATGGTCATTCTTTTACTTTTATTTTTTCCAAGTCTGAAAAATAATAATTGCAATTAGCAACCTAATTCTGAATTAAAATTGAATTTTTTATTGACCAAACAAAAAAGAATTATCCCTACGGTAAAAACTGTGGGTTATTGTTTTTTGCGTAAAGAAAGAGGTGCTTCCAAAGCACCGCTTTCTATAGTGCTCGCAGAAATCGGTGCTTTAGCACCTCTTTCTTTCTTTTTGCGTGATATTTGTCCTACAAAAAGATACCCATAGTTTTCACCGTAATGCCAAAGAATTAGCTTTATTTTGACTACACAATATCAATGTCTCATCGACCTTCTTTTACCAAAAAAAATTGCCGAGTGGAGCAAGGCTCGACACTCGGCAAACGGGACTTTACAATTCTTGGAATCATAAAATCAGGAAGGGGAACTTTAGAACGCCACAACTACAAACGCAATCCCCTTCTTTTGCGTTCAGACTTTTTTTCCTAAAAATTTATTTTCAACCCACCTAAAAAAGTTTAAAACCGATGGATAAAAAACTAAGCCATTCCTATAGAGATTAGGAAAACACGCTAGACGGAATCGTCTTTATTCTTCGTCATTTAAATAAGCATATAAATCAATCTCTGTCTCTTCTTCCTCAATCAGTTTATAGATATTTCGCTTATTAAATTTTTTGTTATTGTCTTTTCTTCTTTCTTTAATTTTGATTTCATCGTTGGCATTTCTGTAATTGGTTTCTTTCTTTTTGAATGATTTCTTGCTTTTCATGATGATGAAAATTTGAGTAAAAATTTAAAGGGTTCAATAAAAATATATGACAAAGAAAAGGGGCAATTCTGAATTAATTATGAATTTTTGGTCGATCTGAAAAAATAATTTATTTCTGCTTTTTGTTCAGAATTTATTCAGAATTGGCTGCTAAACTTGCACCAAAATTGCAAATCTAATTTTGAAAACTTTTTTAATTAAAAATAATGACCACTCAAACTAGTAACAGATACTCGGAAGCAGATTTGAATGAGTTCAAAGCTCATATCGAAAAGAAAAAAGAGAAAACAGAAAGACAATTGGCCTCTTTAGAAGAACAATTAGCACATACTGCGGAATCTAAGGATAGTGAAGGAGATTGGATGGATGATTCTTCTAATAATGCAGATATCGAAATGTTAGAAGTGATGGCAAATCGTCAAAGGAAACACCTAATAGACTTACAGAATGCATTGCAGCGCATCCATAATAAATCCTATGGAATCTGTGTCATCTCAGGAGAATTAATTGATAAAAGACGTTTAATGGCGGTGCCTACGACTACTAAAAGTTTGGCAGCAAAAATGGATAATGGTCGAACGCCTATAAAAAAAGCGTACAAACCCGAGCCTAGGCTTAAAGCTAGTGGCCCAAAAATAATTTCTAAAGTTATTCGTAAACCAGTCGTAAAACCTACGGTTCCTAAAAATTGGGAAGAGGAGGAAGAGGATTTGGATTTAGAGATGGACCAAGATTTAGGGATAGATACAGCATTGGATTTGGATAGCTTTTCTGAAGAGGATCTAAATTAAATAAAGAATTAGACTTAAGAACTTTTACAAGCCCATAAATAAATAGGCATTAGTTACTTAAGCCCTGCGTCTTAATCATGGATTGAAACCTAATAGCTCCCTCTATTCATGAACTGGCGTTATTTATTTTTCTATAAATCTATTATTCTTCTCTGCCGAGTTAGCTGTCCTAGCTACTCGGCAATCTTTTTTAGGAGATAAGATGCCTAGTGCTATGTTTATTAATTATT
>CALDTJ010000484.1 GCA_937924145.1 uncultured Saprospiraceae bacterium | reverse complement strand
TGAAATTGTAGACTAGGATCTATTTGACGTACTTCGTTGATATATTTATTATTGGCAGGAATACAAAATTCGTAGTTGAGGGCTACTTTGGCACCAGGTTCGCCAACCAATCCTTCTTGATCTATAGCATTGATGTCAAAGCCTATTTTGGGATTAGGATGAAGTATTTTTTGGTCAGCGCAAGACCCAATGAAAACGGATAATAAAAAAAATACGAATAGATATTTTAAAGTAGACATAGTTTACTAGTTTGAATAGTAAACGATTTTTGGGTTAAAAGGTTAGTCCTTATCGGGCGGTATAGACTTCTTTGATCTCCCAGTTTCTGATTTTTTGTAATAATTTGTCTTTTTGAATACCGTTTAAGCAGATGGAAAACCAGACCTTATTTTTATCCTTATTCATTTTTCCACAATTAATCGCAGGTTCTTTCTTTAAGTATGCTTGTAAGGATTGAAAATCGACTACTGCTGCATCTTCTTTACTCAACCAGTAATATTCGCGTCCATTTTTGAAACGCTCCGTCGATGCCCAGAGGGTAACTTGCTGATCGTTGAATAAAGAAATCGGTTCTTTTAAAGTGGCTATACCAAACGTAGCATCGTCTTTTGAATAAATAAAACTAAATAAACCAATAGTTAATACGAAAAAAAGAGTAGTGACAATAGTAGAAGAATGACTTAGAAATGATGTTTTATTACTCATAGAAAATTAGGTGTTTTTTTATTTGAAAAAAGACTCAGAGGTATGCGTTTTATACTCTTTAGACCGACCTAAATGTCTTTAGTCACAAAAAAAACTCGAATTTCTCTTAGAGTTTTACTAAATTCATTGTTCCATTAAAAAATGCTAGTTGATTACTCGTCATTGATAAATTAGCCGCTTTTATTCTTTTCTCAAATGCTTGATTTAAGGGCAAATCGTGAGTCAAGAAGAACAACTGTTTTCCTTTTTGCCCAAAAGCAATTAGTTGATCGAGTAACTTAGCTTGCCGATGGTGGTCGAAACTAGAAACAGTATCGTCAAAAATGATAATTTTATCAGACAGGTTTTCATCCGACTCTAGCTTTGACAAAAAGAAAGCCAACGCCAAAGCATTTTTATCGCCTTCACTCAACGAATATTTCATCGAAGGACGCTCTGCTTTTTCTTTATGAACGACTTCCTTTCCATTAACACAAAGTGCAAATTTGACCACGGGTTCGGTGCTGCTACCCAAATAGCCACTCGTTAGTTTTCGCAAACTAAGATAGGGTGCAAAGTTTTTTAAATGCCGATTGATAACTGATAAATAAGTGTTAAAAACGATGCCCTTAAACTGGTTTAATTCTTCCTTTTTCGAGTCATTCTGTAATCTCAATCTTTCAATAGCTGCGGTATATTTTAGTAAGGTATTGCATTGCTCTTCGATGCTAGGTTCAGACCGTTTTTTAAGTGCTAATAATTTTTGTAGTTCTGTTTCCAACAGCAAAGTATTTGTCCCGTTATGGGCTTTCATTGCCTCAATGCTTTGATTATAATTGCCGATTAGCACATTCATGCCTGCCATTTTTTCAGACAAATCGACAAAAATAGTTTCAAATTTTTCTAATTCTGTCGATTCAAGCGCTTGTATAGGATTACTCAATTTTGTCTGAAAGAGCGTTTTTATTTGCTCGAAAGCTGCTAATAATGCTGCCTTTTCTTCTGCAATACTTAGTAGAGTAGGGGCTTTCGCTAAATACTTTTTCCAAAAGTCAATTAATCCCCAATTGACCGTTAGAATATTTTCAATTTGTAGCAAAATCGCCTCTAAATTAAAATTTGCTAAGCTAGTGTTGATTGTTTTAATATCTGCTAATAATTGCTTGTAAGTAGCATTAAAATACTGTTGATAGGCTTGCAATATTTCCATGCTATCATCCATTTTTTGTAAGCAAAAAGGACATTTATCATCATATTGAGCCGTAAAACCCTGCTGTAGCCATTCCTCCGTTTTATCCCCCATTTTTAGATGCCCCTTGTGGCTTTTCATTTTTTCTAGGTAATCTTTCGATATAAAGTCAAGGGATTGCGCTAGTACCTTTTTAGCAGTAGCAAAGTCCAACGGTATTTGGATAGTTGGTAGCAGCGTCAGTTCTGCTTTAGCTTGAATAAATTCATGGTTTTTAGCCGTGTCTAATTCCTTTTCTTTCCATAAAATTTTGGCATCAATTTCCGAATCCGCCGATAAATTTGCGTACTCCAAAGCAGTATAGGCATTGTCAATAACAGCCTCCAAGGCTTTACTATTTTCTCGGACAATTTTATTCCCATTTCGAATCCGTTCTTTGATGGTTTGAATCTGATTTTTTAATATCACACCAGCATCACCCAGAATAATCTCGAATAATTTTTTCTTATGATCATTTTGAATTTCTAGCCCTGTATAAATATGGGTATTGATAAAATAGGTATCAAATATTTCGATATTGGCATTGTGTTTTTGCCATTTGAAGTTACTGTAAATTAGTTCCGTTTCCGCCAATCCACTAACTTTTATTTCCACCTCAGGTGAATCTAAATAGTCAAAACTTTTTTTCTTTAATAATAAGTCGTCACTACCTTTCAGCGAGCGAAAGATATGCGCAAGTGTTGTTTTTCCACTTCCATTTTCTCCATAAATTAAATTGAATTTTTGAAAATGTCCAATTTGTTGTTCATTAGGCACCTTGGAAGAATAGTAATCCTTATAGCGACCAACGCCTTTTATTTTTTGAATGGATTTTATCATTGGGTTATGAGTTTAGAAAATGTTAGTTTTTTTTTATTAACCTTGAATTTACGATAGTAATCGGGAATCTAACGTAAATAATCTTTTATTTAAATTCCGATTAAAAACATCCCAATTTTCGGGGTAAACTTGGACAAGTTGTAGGGCAAAAGTGTATAGATTTCCTGAAAACTCAAAACTCTGAAAGAGTTGAACATAAATAACCCCGTATGTAAATGCGGGGTAAAAGTGAGTCCCTCTCGTAAATCCCACAACTCTGAAGGAGTTGAACGTGAACAACCTCCTACAAAAGATATTTTTCTTCAAAAGGTATTTGATGCTCTTCTAAAAGTTCAATTAATTCTTCTTTGAAAGTCTTCGTGTGATGATGCTCTTCTTGATTTTTGACGTACTCTATTAGATTATCCTTAGCATCAATGGAATAAGTAAAAGCGGCATATCCTTCTTGCCAGCCTCCGAAATCCGGAAAGAGATTTACATCTTTTATATAAGAAGTTGCTCCAAGTTTTATGTCTTTTACTAGTCTTCCTAAAGCGACCATTGGGTGAATGTGGGTGATAATATGCAAATGATCCTCGACTCCATTGATTCTATATAAATGACAATTCTTATTTTTCAAGATACCCCAGATGTATTTAAAGAGTGCTGCTCGATTTTCTTTAGTTAATGTGCGTTCTCTGTTTTTTGTACTGAATACTATTTGGTAAGTGATTTGGGTATAGGTGCTCATGCCTTTTTCGTTTTAAGGTGATAAAAATATTAATTCATATTCAATCCTTTCAGGATTGTGGGATTTTAAGAGTTACATAGCTTTCCCCGCATTTTCATGCGGGGTTATTCGTGTTGAATTCCTTCGGAATTTTGGGGAGATTGACCAATATGCCTTCTCGTAATACCTGTAATTCTGAAAGAGTTAAAAGTGAATGGCCCCGTATGAAAATACGGGGTATCAATATGCCGTCTTCTTAATTCTTACAACTCTGAAAGAGTTGAATGTGAAAACTTCCTACAAAAGATATTTTTCCTCAAAAGGAATTTGATGTTCTTCTAAAAGTTCAATTAATTCTTCTTTAAAAGTTTTTGTGCGATGGTGTTACTTGCTAAATACTATTAGCATTAAAACGAAATAGACCCGAAACGTTAGTTCGGCGCAGCCAATGACAATTCAAGGTGAAATAAACCCATGAAACCCTTACAATACCAAAAGAATTGTAAACCAAAATGTGTGTTGTGATAATAAGAAGTGACTGCAATTTTAAATAAATGTTTTAATATTTAAAAATAAAACACAAAATATTTATTTCAATAATATTTCTTGCTACTTATGTTAAAATTTTAAATCCATGACAACAAATTCAAAAATAATCCTGTTATTTGCGTGGTACTACGGAAACAAAAATATTACCACTAGTATTGTGAGGCTATTTTTTTAATAGAATAGAAGGGGAAATAAGCACAAAAAATGACTGCTCAACAAGAAAGAATAATACAAACTGCTACCAAATTATTCCTGAAAAATGGAGTGAAGTCAGTGACTATAGATCGGATCGTAAAGGAGTTACACACCTCAAAACGAACCGTTTATAAATTTTTCCCTGATAAAACGGCTTTATTGAAAGCATGTCTAGCCGTTTATCACGAAAAGGTAAAAGCAGAGAACGAGCAAATGATTGAGGAGGCAGATAATGCGATTGCGGCGATGGGTAAGTTATTACACCATATTATCAGAAGAGCGAATATGGTGAATCCAAACTTTTTCAATGACATCCTACATTATTACCCAGGCTTGTTAAATGAGTCCTATAGAAAGACAGGCAACTTCGCCCATCAAAATCTAGCAGACTTAGCAGCATGGGGGATTAAGGATGGAGTGTTTGTAAAAGATATAGACGTAGAAGTAACCGCAAAAACGGTACTCATTATGCTCAAATTATTAAAAGATACGAATCAATTTCCTCTGGAAAAATTCAGCAAAGAAAGACTAACCTTCGGTATTCTGATTCCTTATTTAAAAGGACTTTGTACTCAAAAAGGCTTAGAAATCTTGCAGATGGAAGAGGAATTGTTTCGAGTAACGATATAACAGCCGTCAGAAGTCAGACCGCCTTGCTGTCAGATTTTTTGTCTTAAAAACCACAAAGATTAAACATTACATAGAGTCGTTTGACCTACAGTTTTACGACCTACTTTGAATGAATAAAAAGAACGACCTATAAAATATCCTGTCATCCTGTATATATGAATTTAAATAACTCTTTAAGAAAAACTCCCGTTGCCGTAATCGGTATGTCTGCCCTTTTCGCAGATGCCAAAAACGTAGAAGAATTTTGGAATAATATCATCCAAGCCAAGGATAGTATTACGGATGTACCTGCCAGTCGTTGGGCAATCGAAGATTACTACGATCCTGACATGAGAGCCCCTGACAAGACCTATTGTAAAAGAGGTGGGTTCTTACCAGATATTGATTTCAATCCGATGGAATTTGGTTTGCCACCAAATATTTTAGAGGTGACAGATGCATCTCAGCTATTAGGTTTAGTAGCGGCAAGAGATGCTTTGGAAGATGCAGGGTATGGGCAAAAGAATCCTAAATTCACTCGGGAATTAAAAGACAAAACGGGCGTATTA
>CALDTJ010000483.1 GCA_937924145.1 uncultured Saprospiraceae bacterium | reverse complement strand
GACGACTTTCTTGCAATATAATACGCAAGCCGATAATTTCAACATTAATAGCCGTTTTCAATGGCGTTTTGCGCCCATGTCCGATATCTTCTTAGTTTGGACGGATAATTATGCGGTGGAGAATTTTGGGGTTAAGAATCGGGCCTTGGTTTTGAAGGTTAATTATTGGATTGTGATATAGTGCAGTTGGCAGTGAAACAGTAGGCAGTTGGCAGTAGGTTTATCTTTAATAATCAATTGAATAAAATAAAAAAGTTGTTAGTTATCTGTTGTCGGTTATCAGTTGTCCGTTGCTAACGAACAACTGATAACTGACAACCGTTCAAACTATTTATTTTCTAGTGCCAATAATCTTTTTTCAAAAGCAGTCATTTGAGCCTTCAGTTGTTCATTTTCAGCTTTTAAGATTTCATTCTGGTCTACTAAGTCTTTATTTTGCTTATTTAATTCGATCGAATGTAAAAATAGTTCTTCGATTTTTTCTTGTTGCAAAACAGTTATTTGTCCTACTGCTAATCCCATTTTATCAATTTCTAGGGCAGATGGAAATGCTGGTAAATAGCCATTTTTATTAATATATGCTTCTACCTCTTCCAACGATTTTAAGTCATAATCTTCTTCAAATACGTAATCCGCCCAAAGGCTTTCTAAAGCAATCAGACACTCTTCCGCCACAATTCCTCCTTTTACAAATAGCTTAAAATTGGAAACATCAATTGGCCCGTCTGGTAAGTTTACTTGAGTGGGGATGTCTTTTCTGCCTATGATGGTTTGGTCGCTTAGGTAGTTTTTGCCTTCTAGGTAGGCTGCCCATGATTGGGCGGTGCCTGTGTTAAAGTCTCTACCGATTATCGCAGCTACTGCGCCAGTTGTTGGAGTATTGTTTACACTTCCGTTTAACTCGGCTAGAACACCACCAATATCAAATTTACCACTGGACAAAGTAACATTAGTGCTAGTTCCCGTTCTAAAATATCCGCCTAGGGCACGAGAAGTCAAACCATTTGAGTTACGAATTGCAGTAGTCCTCCCTTCGCCAATAACCCCAATAAAACTAGCATCTCCATTGTAAGACTTAATAGCTGCAATTTGACTGTAAGAAGAACCAGATTGAGAAGAATAGTTAGAAGAGTTTTCCACCCTTAAAGCATCTCTTTGACCAGTCTGATTGGAGGAAAGGGGTACTCCTGTAATCCTCACACCTACTTTAAATGCACTTTGACTCGTCCCATAATCTATTTTTAGAGCAGCTTCTTTATCTGCTGGCATGTTAGGATAATCAATATGTGCGAGTTGGGCAGTAGCCGAATAGGTTAGTAAACACAGGAATAATAAACAAAGATGGGCGTACGTGTTAGAAAAATTCAAAATTTTCATTTTCAAAATTTTAGGTAAAAAGTAATGCCTAAAAATAGAAAAAAGGATCAGATAAGAGAAGAAATCAACAATATATCTACAAAATTTACAGATGTAGATCAAAATAAGCTAGTGCTTTGTAAACAAAATTTAGGTGGTTAATTTTTCCTATAAACCACGAAGTGGTTGAACACGAATAGCCCCGAATGAAATTCGGGGATAGAAATTACCCCTTCTCCCACACAACCACGAAGTGGTTGAATATGAATGAGTTAAGTTCAACCACTTCGTGGTTGCGGCATATCGTTTATTCGGTTTACCCCGAATTTCATTCGGGGCTATTCGAATTAAACCAGCACGACTGCGTATGCGGGCGGGTCCCTTCAGGATTCTCAATCAAAACTTCTGAAACAAAGCACTAGTTTTAGGATAAAGTGATCCACACTACTTTTTTTATAAATATTATGTAATTTCCCTTTATTTTAAATCAAAGCCATTCTATTATGTCTGCAACGCTAACCAACACCGATCTAGTCCTCAGAAAAGATACCGACGGTATCGCCGAATTAACCCTTAATCGACCACAGCAATACAATGCCCTTTCGGTGGAGATGTTAAACGCTATTTTGGAACAGTTGAACGCTATTAAAAACACCAAAGAAATCAAAGTCGTCATTTTAGGAGCAGCAGGAAAAGCATTTTGCCCCGGTCATGATTTGAAGGAAATCAGAAATAATCGCAATAAAACGTTTGTAGATTCACTTTTTGCCAAATGTACGGAAATGATGCTGACTATCAGAAGTTTGCAACAACCTGTCATCGCTAAAGTGCAAGGCGTTGCTACGGCTGCTGGCTGCCAATTGGTAGCGACTTGCGATTTGGCAATTGCTGCAGACCATGCCCGTTTTGCTACTTCTGGGATCAATTATGGCATCTATTGTTCAACACCCGCAGTGCCTTTGAGTCGAAATATTAATCCCAAGAAGGCTTTGGAAATGTTGCTAACGGGAGATTTTTTGTCGGCTAAAGCCGCTAAGGAAGAAGGCTTGATTAATAAAGCCGTGCCAGCGGAAGAATTAGACGCCGCAGTTTTGAAAATGGCTAGTTCAATCGCCCAAAAAGCACCTGATGCTTTACGGATTGGCAAAGCTATGTTTTATGAGCAGTTAGGAATGGACTTAGAATCGGCTTATGCTTATGCGAGTGAGAAGATTGTTTGTAATATTTTAGAGCCTGACGCTAAAGAAGGGTTGGATGCTTTTGCGGAAAAGCGTAAACCTAATTTTAATGTAAAAAATTAATTAGCAATGAAATCTTCATCAATCAATCAAATCAAAGAATTACCAGCTTTTCATTTATGGGATATAGCTGCAATGGTTAATTATACTGAATTCTATGACGATTCTAAATTCAAAATTACTGCAGGTGATAATAACTACGAATTGGTGGGTTATTACTGCAAAAACCCCGATTGTGATTGTACGAAAGCTAGATTTAGTGTACAGCAATATGAAGAGGAAATTGGAGAAATCTGGTATGACTATGAAAAAAAAGAGTTGGTTGAATCATCCAGTTTTGCTCATTTGATAAAGAAAGTTAAGGCATCTGATGAATGGATAGAATATAGTTTTGAAGATATCTTACGTCAACGTCACTTAATCATAAAAAACACTTTTAAGATTTTTAAACTAAAATCAGAACAAAAAAAATTAAAAGAGAGTTTGGTTGGCCTTAAAGACCAAATTAAAAGAATTCATAAACTCAACAAAAAAATTGGGCGCAACGAGCCTTGCCCCTGCGGCAGTGGGAAAAAATATAAAAAATGTTGTTTATAATTAAAACTTATTATGAAATGGTATAACTGCTAAAACAACTCATTCCCTGTTATAAAGCTGTTAAACGAATCCAAAATACCCCCTCGGCATCAATAATCCATTAATTTGGAAGTTAATTACTAATCAAAAAAAACTTACGATGCCGTGGTACAAATTTTCATACATTTATGCTTGCTTAATCATTCTGACAAGTGCTTGTAGTGGGCAACCTTTAGCCACTCAATCGACTATCCAGCCAACGGGTAAAGTCGTTTCAGCATTGGACTATAAAACATGGGCCATTTACCAAGACCAAAAAGACCATTATTGGTTTGGGAGCAATGGAAATGGGGTATTTCATTACGATGGTAAAAAACTCACGCAATATACCCAGAATGATGGCTTGGTGGATAATCAGATTCGTAACATTAAGGGGGACCATCTAGGCAATGTGTTTATCGAAACTCCCTCTGGTATCAGCAAATATGATGGTCATGTCTTTACGACTTTACAACTTGTTCGTCCGAAAACTAATGAATGGAAATTAGCCCCTAATGATTTATGGTTTAACTGTAATGCGAACGGCCTCTATCGCTACGATGGCGAAAAACTATTTGAACTTAGCATACCGAAACAACATCAAAAGGAAATCCTTGAAAAGGAATTAAAACAAGCCCCTTCAAAAAATAATTGGAATAACCCTTATGCGGTCTTTGGCGTAGATAAAGACAAAGCAGGGAATGTTTGGGTCGGAACACAGAGCGCAGGTGCTTTTCGGTTCGACGGTACTTCTTTTTTATGGATCGTGGAAAAGGAGTTGTCTACCCTACCCGATGGTCGAGTCCCTGGTGTTCGGTCGATGTTGGAGGACAAAGATGGCAATATGTGGTTAAGCAATTTTATCAGCAAATACCAAATCAATGGCGAAGGCACCACGGCAACTTACGAAAAGTTAGCAAGTATTGATCCCAACAATGAACTCGTACAAGATCAACTCCCCTATTTTAACTCAGGCCTATCGGATGCCGATGGTAATTTATGGATGACTACCTACGGAGATGGCGTATGGAAATATGATGGAGAGCAACTGTTGAACCTTCCCGTTAAAAATGGGGTGACTGATGCTTTAATCATTTCTATTTATCAAGATCGTCAGGGCGTTTTGTGGTTAGGGACTGATAATTTGGGCGTTTTTAGATATAATGGGGAACGGTTTGAGCAATTTGACCCTGTTAAGCTGGAAACAATCAATAAAGGTTAGTACACAAGTTTTTCAAAACGCAGTTTTAACAATATCAAATAGGATGTAATTAATTAGAGGCAACCTAATATATTTTACAATTTATTAGTGTGGTTTTTTCTTGAACAACAAAGAAACAAAGTACACAAAAGAGTTTTCACAAAGGTAAAATTCACTTTGTGAATTTCCTTTGTGTCCTTTGTACCTTTGTTGTTTAAAACAAGTCCAATATGCTGTTCTGTTTTTCTCCCCATTTTTCTAATAATCCTATCCTTTTAAAAGAACTAACTTTCTCCTAAAAGTGTTTTGTTTATATCTATTTCACTTCTAAAATAGGCATATGAAAAACATAGCAGGTATTCCAGAAAACGGTAAAAAA
>CALDTJ010000482.1 GCA_937924145.1 uncultured Saprospiraceae bacterium | reverse complement strand
TTCTGTAGTACTTACCGACTCTGAATCGTTCGGTGTTTCACTGCCTACTACTGGCCGAATCATCATGGCGCCCATTTGTGAAACAGGTACTTCTCCTCCATCAAAGAATTCGCCAATTTCTCTCCACGCTCCGTCTATATTTACAGAAATGGTATTAGTAGCAGATGGGGTGTTTCGATCAAATCCAACAGGAAAACAGGTGACATTTCCGCAAGGCGTCACTTGCTGCCAGCCTATATAAAAATCACCGACAGGCAAATCAATAGGAGCAGATTCATCTGTAATTGGATCTTTCAAAATATAAGTAGTAAAGGCTTGCAAAGAGTCTACAAACTCGTCAATAAATAGAGGCTTCGTTAGTGGTGCTTCGTAAACAGGCTCAGAATTTAAGTCATCTAACCATACCTTCAAGGTGAAATTAGTACCAGTAATATTACCCCCAACAATCCGAGGAATTTGTAGACGAATCGCTTGTAATAAATCTGCTTTATAATTAGTGAACTTTACGGCTACTTGTCCACCAGTACCCACGAAATAGGCACTTTCTGCTGAACCATCATCATAGGCGTAATAATTGGCTAAATCGAAAACTCTACTTGCTTGATTATTATTACTAGCTAATTCATTTTCATCTGCATTAAAACGATAGTCAACCGTTATTTTGACTCGATTGGCAGTTTTGAATTCGTTATCGAAGAAGGCAAAATATTCTCCTCTAATCGGGTTCGTAAAGGTATTAAAACCACTAGGAACATTTTCCTGTTCTATTCCAAAATCTCTATTTAGTAAATCTAACTCTTTGAAAGGTATAGCGTCACTTCCGTCAGAGGCTACTACCGTGAATTCACTATCGGTTACGTCCACATTACTATTGGAAAAATTATACAGGTCAACATCATAATTGATTAATAAGAATTCTTCATTGTCACCGATTACATCTGATAAATGTAACCAAGGCACACTTGCATAGTCTCTTAAAATGTCAGATGGTAAGGTCGTTAACGCCAAATCATTATTGTTCTCAGTCATTTCGGTTTCTTCCAACCTTACATAATCAATATGCCATAAATCTGCTGCACCTGTTCTAGTAGCGAGATTTCTAAAACGAAACTGAAAATTTTCGTGCAAATACTCCGCATCTTCGATAATAATTGGTCCAATAAATTGGAATGTAGGTAAGGAGTCTAGTGGAAAAGCATTCTCATTAACCGTTACTTCATGCGATTGAACTTCTATCCATTCTTCATTAGTATTTTTGAATTCTAAGATTAACCTATCTTCTGGACCTGGCGCATCTCCCAAGCCTTTCGGTTGGATATAATAGCTGAGATATTTTGCTCCGTTTCCACTCAAGTCCAGAGAAATAGAAGTCAATGTATCTGCCGACCCAAATCCACCACCATAAGGACCACCCGCTGCATCTAATCCATCAAAAGTAGCCACCCCAATAGAGATTGGCTGATTGGCTAAAGTATTATTGATGAAAACATGATTGTCCACCCAATTATTGGCATCTGGAAAAGGGCCTTCGTAGGCAAAGTCATCAAAAAAAGGAAGGGCTGCCCCTTGCTGAGATCGTGCGTTCGCTTTATTAAAAGGTTTTTCTTTTGCTGCTTTTGCAACCTGTGGATTATGACTAATGATTGCCTCTTGTAGTTGTGCGTGTAAAGTTAAAGTTGAACACATAAAAAAGGCTAGAAAAATTGAAAATCGCATATGCTATGAAGTATATTTTGCTGAATTAAGAGTGATGCTGATGAATCACTTTTCAAAAACGCAGGAATTGTAGAAATGTTATAGGCTATTGTACCCCCTTTTTAAATTTTAGTCTCCCATTTCTGACTTTTGTATGGACAAAAATTTGTAATTTCGGATATAAATGGATATATTTGGATATAAATTTACAATCTATGGATAAGTTACTACGATTTGACTACATCACAGGGATGTCCATTAACAAACTCCTAGCTCAAATCGACACCTATAATCGTAATTGGAAAATCAAGGAATATTTGAGTTTTGACCAACTCAATGAACTAAAGCAGTTGGCGACAGTACAGAGTGTGGGGTCTTCTACTCGGATAGAAGGCAGTCAGATGGATGATGACGAGGTGAGTGCATTGATTGAACATATGTATGTCCAAAAATTAACCAGTCGGGATGAGCAAGAAGTAGCGGGGTATTATGCCACTTTGGAAATTGTGCAGACGCAGTATCGAGATTTGGAACTGACCGAAAGTTTGATAAAAGCGCTACACAAAGAACTGATGCGTTTTAGTGATAAAGATGCGCACCATCGAGGGGCGTACAAGCAATTGTCTAACCAAGTAGTTGCTACAGATAAAGACGGAAAGCAGCGAGTTGTTTTTGAGACAACTTCGCCTCTATTAACTCCTATGGCGATGGAAAAAGCGGTGACTTGGTATCGGACGGCTAAGGACGAAGGTGAGCGACACCCTTTGATTCGGATTGGGACTTTTATCTATGAGTTTTTGACGATTCATCCTTTTCAAGATGGGAATGGTCGGTTGAGTCGCCTGTTGACTACTATGTTATTATTGCAAGAAGGGTACGAATTTATTTTGTATGCTAGTTTAGAGCGAAAAATAGAAGAAGACAAAGCAGGGTATTACAAAGTGCTGATGGCTGCTCAAAGGCATAGAGGAAAAGACGAGGAACAAATTAGTCAGTGGATGTATTTTTTGCTCAACGCTATTCGACAATTGACGGATGGATTGCAAGATGACGAACAAGTTATTGTCGCAGAATCAACCGCTATTTATCTAAATACTCGTCAGCGTAAGGTATTAGATTTTATTCGGCGAGAAGGTAACCTTTCTGTAGGAGAGATTGATGCTTTATTGCCTGAAGAAAGCCGCAATACGCTCAAGTATGATCTAAAACGAATGACAGCCGCTAAAGTGCTAACTAGGCGAGGGCAAGGGCGTGGAACCATTTATGAGATAGCTTTTTCATAGATTTATTTTCAATGGTTTTACTTGATCTTAGCCTAAAGGAATTACCCCTGTCGGATTTCAAAAATCTGATAGGGGTTTTTAATTTTTTTGGCAAACAAGGGATATTTTAGAATGAGTTCTTGCTTTAATATTATATTGGAGGTTGATGCTTAGTTACAATCAGCAGGTGGCCTCTTAGTCAAATAAACATCAATAACATCTCCTACACCCAATGTTTTTCCAGAATTAAAAGGGGGAGACTGTTTCCAGACATAAGCATCTTGCTCTGATTTGACCGTTCCGTCTTTAATGATTGATACACTTAATTTAGAGCCACCAATAATAAACTCTGCTTCGCTATACTTCTTACAAACTAAATTAGGGACACTTACTCGACCTCCACCTCTTGTTGTCACGACTGCTTCTACAGTTGAACCTTGTGGTACTTTTATACCGTTTTTGAGGTCTTTTCCAGTAATTTTTTTATCGTCTACATATAAATAAAGGATCGTATTTTCTTCCAACTTATTCGAGAACTGTTTACTCCGAACGTCTAAATTAACTTTTAACTGCTTTAATCTACGTTTGTAATAATTGTAATTATCATTCCCTGCTAAAGTAGGTAAGAGCTTTTCTTCTGCGTGAAACTTGGTAATCGTTAGATAAATAGTTCGATTTTCTTTTACTTTCGATAAAGGTTTGGGACTTTGTTCTACGACTGTTCCTGCTGGTTTGTCTGCTGACCAGATGGAGTCATTGACTACTACCTTTAAGTTTTGTTGATTGGCTTTATCTGTTGCCTCCTCAATATTTATATTCAGATAACTAGGCACCTGTAACGATTCTCCATGATGCGTATAACTACTCATCCAAAAGAAGGAGAAGGTCAGTAATACGACTACCAAACCGATCATACCAGCAAAATTTTTCAGAAACTGTTTGCTAGTCAAAAACAAAAAGATTTCTCGTAAAATAGTGGTAGCTTTTTCTTTAAAATTACTCATAGAAAATATTTGTACGGTTAACGGCACACTGCTTGCCCCGATTCCTATCAGGGGTTGACAATACACGATTTTCACAATATAAAAATAGCAAATGAATGCTCTATAACTTTTATTTACCTTTGCCTCCCAAAGGTACAATATGATTGATAAATCTTACGAATTAATAGAAAAAAACTGTTGTTCCTTAAATATCTAAAATACGACCTAATTTGAATGCTATTTAAGCATGTCTTAGCCTTCCCATCCGCTTTGCGGTTCACTTCCTTGAGCGAACCCACCCGCTTTGCGGTTCACAAACGGTGTTTGCTCATCCCGAACATTCACCCTTCGGGATCGGTCGTTCATCCTATATAATGAATAGAGAAATACTAAAACTAGCCATTCCCAATATCATCAGCAATATTTCCGTGCCGCTGCTTAGTAGTGTAGACACCGCATTGATGGGACAATTGTCTGCACTACACATTGGCGCAGTTGGTGTAGGCTCGATGATTTTTAATTTCATTTACTGGAATTTTGGCTTTCTACGTATGGGGACGACAGGAATCACTGCTCAAAACTATGGACAACAATCGGATTCGGCAATTATACTAACGTTAGGCAGAGCCTTATTTATTGCGATTTTATTAGCAATATCAATTATGCTTTTGCAAGTTCCTTTTGGGGAAATGAGTTTTTATTTAATGAACTTATCCGAAGGTCAGTTACCTTTAGTGGAAACCTATTTTTATATCCGTATTTGGGCCGCACCTGCTACCTTAGCACTTTATGGATTTATGGGGTGGTATTTTGGTATGCAAAACGCTATTTATCCACTGATTTTAACGATTGTTATCAACGTCGTCAATATTATCTGTAGCCTTATTTTTATCAAATATTTTGGCTGGGAAGTCGAAGGGGTCGCTTACGGGACGGTCATTGCGCAATATGTTGGTTTGTTTTTAGCCATTGGTTTATTCTTTTATAAATACCGTTATTTGCTGCCTCATTTAAGTCAAAAAGCGTTGCTAAAATGGGAGGAATTACGACAATTTCTAAGTATCAATAGTGATATTTTTATTCGGACTTTTTGCCTGACTTTTGCTTTTGGATTCTTCTACAGCCAATCTTCTGTCGGTGGAGCAAAACTTTTGGCAGTCAATGTAATCTTGTTACAATTCCTAAATTGGATGTCTTATGGGGTAGATGGATTTGCTTTTGCTACCGAAAGTTTAGTTGGTAGATATGTTGGTGCCAAACAACAAGAAAAGCTGAATAAAGCCATTCGCTTGAGTTTTATATGGGCGATAGGATTGGCAGGTTTGTATAGTTTATTATACGGTGGTTTTGGTATTACATTGGTTGGTGTTTTTTCTAGTCAAGCTGAAATTATTACTGCTACTAAACCTTATCTTTTTTGGATGGTACTGTTCCCAATTTTAAGTACCCCATGCTATATTTGGGATGGGATTTTTATTGGTTTGACTGCCTCTAGATCAATGAGAGATAGTATGATTATTTCTTTAATAATTTATCTAATCGTACATTATTTTTTGAAGGATGATTTTGGAAATCACGGATTGTGGTCAGCCTTACTAATATTCATGATGGTCAGAGGTGGTGTACAATGGTGGGTATATCGACGAAGGCAATTAGGAATAATTCAAGCATGATGAATTAAAAGAAAAAAGCCGTATTCCCTGCGAAGAGAATACGGCTTTAATTTACATTGGCAACAACAAAATTATAATCTCATGAATATAATTTTTTTCTTTAGTTTTCTTTAGTTGTAGGCTTTAAATCTACAGCGATTCCGTAAGCGCTGGAGACTTTTGCCCTTTTTAAATGGGTGATGCTAATTAATGGTAATCGGGAAGGAGTTATTTTGGAGATAACGTTTGGGGCGCTATCTCCAAAACTCCTGAGATTAATTCCTGACCAAAATTTAATTTGTGTTAGATCTCGGTTATAATACGGTTTTTGAGAAATCTAATAATCGGTTTCTGAGAAATAACTTTTAATACTGGTCGGTTTTCAATACTTAAATAATCGGTTTTGAGAACTGCGAATCTTCATCCGCAGGCACATACTTAGATAGGCTTTTTGGTACCTTCTAATCGGTTTTTGGTAATTCAGCATTTAAACTGAATTGGTGTCAATACTTAATAATCGGTTTCCGTAAAATTGAATATACTTAAAATCGGTTTTTGCTAATTGTAATCGGCTTTGAGAATAATTCCTTTATAAATTACGAACTAGCGGTTTTTGAGTTGGCTCCTCTTTTGGAACTCTAATCGGTTTTGAGAATAATATCGGTTTTGGAATAGACTTCTAATTTCTTTGTAATTTCTTTGTGTGTTTTGACAAATTTCTTTTTCCTAAAATAATTTGTCAAAACACTATATGTTGAACCTTTTTTCTTTTAAAGCGAATGCCAGAGTCATCGTTCTTTACTTAATATCGGTATTTGATGTCTTTTGCTTTTCTTCTACATGACTCTGGCACTTTAACCAAATTTTTTAACCAAAATATATTAACCAAAATTTTTTAATCCTATCTCCCTGATTCTTTATTCAGAGATTGTTCGCCGCGCTTTCCTTATCTTCGTTTTCCTTGCGAACTAATTACACTACAAAGATGCGGGCATATTAAAGTTTTCACAAAGACAAAAAACGGAATTTGTTGAGCGGTATTTTGTAGCTTAAAATAGTTTAAAATTATTAAGTAATTGATTATTAGTTATTTATGTTTTTGTAAAATTTATTTATTTCTATATTTTGTTGATTAAAAATTATTTTGTTCTAAGTTTTTTAGTAGTTTTTTTTGAAAAAAATGCTAGAATTAGACAAAAAAAGCAGAAAAAATTGTAAAAAGCACTTGTTTTTCCAGTTCTTGAATACTTTCTAAAAGAGCGTTTTAACCTTTATTTGCAACTTATCACTCCTAACTTTTAATTAAACGGGTAATGTTTCAAACCGAAATCAATCATTTTTTCCAATCCTTTGCCAACGACGGACTTACTGCCTTCATGCGGTTTGTCACTACACTAGGCTATATGGAGTTCTTTATGCTTTTTTTAATTATACTATTGCTTGTATTTAATTTCAAAAAAGCCTTTTTGATGTTTATGGTACTGATTTGGACGGGGGCGATTACTTTCTTTTTCAAAGAGCATTTTGATTTACCTAGACCCTTTCATGTTGATAATACTTTAGAGTTATTGGATGGTCAATTACCCGATGCTGCTACCTTTGACTTTTCCAAAAGAGGTGCAACTAGTTTTTGGGAAGGCTTGCCTGCTGATGTTTTAGCTGCTACTCGTCAAGCCGAAGGTGTTGAGAATGGATTTCCTTCTGGACATTCTAGTATTGCCATTGCATTTTGGGCGGCATTGGCCTTATTATTTAGAAAAAAATGGATCACTGCCATCTCTATCGCGCTGATGATTTTGATTCCCTTATCTAGAATCTATTTGGGCGTCCACTTTTTAGCGGATGTGCTAGGTGGGATTACTTTAGGGGCTATTATTTTGGCGGCATTTTATTACACCGTTTTAAAGCCAGATAGATTAAATGCCTTTTTAGCAAAAGACCGCTATGCCATTGGTTTGAATCCGATGACAGGTATTTTATTATTGCCTCCTTTTTTGTTTATGTTGATTCTAGATCAGCGGGTATTTGTGCTATTAGCTTTTATGTTCGGATTTGGACTAGGGTTTCTCCTATTAGCTCAAAAAGGATTGCCAGAAGATGATGGATCTGCTCTTCAAAAAATTGGTCGAGTTGGGATAGGCATACTCACTTTTGGTGGTCTTCGATTTTTACTAAAAATGATTGGAGAACAGCTAGGTTTAGAAGAGGCTGTCTGGTTTGATTTTTTTAGAAATGCTGTAGCTGGATTGGCTTTGATTTGGATTGGTATAGAAATTAGTATTCGATTGGGGTGGTTTCAGCGAAATGTACAGGCGACTTCAGTCGCCTAATTTATAAACCTAGGCGATTGAAATCGCCTGTACTGAATAACAATGACAAAAACACTAGAAAACGAGTTTTTAAAAATAAAAGTCAATCACCACGGAGGAGAGTTATGTAGTCTAGTCAAAAAAGAAACTGGGGTAGAATATATCTGGCAAGCTGATCCAAATTTTTGGGGCAGGCATGCACCTATACTATTCCCAATTGTTGGCAAATTACAGAATGATCAGATGACGGTAGCGGGTAAAACGTATACCATGAAACAGCATGGATTAGCAAGGAAT
>CALDTJ010000481.1 GCA_937924145.1 uncultured Saprospiraceae bacterium | reverse complement strand
CACTAAGATATTGCCAGGGTGTGGATCTGCGTGATAAAAGCCGTCTTCAAAAATCATTTTACAGTAAGCTTTTACCAATCTATTGGCAATCGTCCGCCCATCCAATCCCCATGCTTTGATCTGGTCGGTATCACTAATTTTTACACCGTCATAGAAGGTACTGGTCAATACTCGTTTAGTAGAAAACTCTGGATGAATTTGCGGAACTTCAAACAGCTCTTCATTTATCAAATTAGCCTTGATATCTTGCATTGAGGTTGCTTCCTGCTCAAAGTCTAATTCTTCTTCAATCATTTTTCGCACCTGCGTGTAGGCGTATTCCATGCCTTTTACCTCATAAAACCTTGAGGCTAAACGGGTTAGTTTTTCCATGACGGTCAAATCAACCTCGGCTATTTTTTCGATGTTTTTGTGTTGAACTTTGACAATGACATCTGTCCCATCTAATAAGGATGCACGGTGTGCTTGTCCAATAGAAGCAGCAGCTAAGGGTATTTTATCAAAAAAGAGAAATAACTCTTCTGGTGATTTCCCTAATTCTTGTTTGATCCGTTCTTCGATTTCAGTGTAAGGGCGAGCGGGAATTTTATCTTGTAAATCTTCTAAAGGTTTTTGAAAAGCCTCGGGTAAGAAGTTGGTTAAAATAGAAAGTAATTGTCCAACTTTGATGAACAAACCCTGCAATTCTAGAATAGCATTTTTGACAATTTCTGCGTTTTTAAAATGCAGTTCAATGACCCGCTTTTCGTAATATTGTTTACCAAAAAACTTACGCTTGAATCCAAGCCAGATATAACTCCATACGACTTTAAACGCCGTCCAGTAAGCTTTGCGAACTCTCCAACTTTTATTATAAATATTCTTTGACAGGATGATGAATTTAGAGGTCAGAAGTCAGATGTTTAGCTGATTTGAGTTGACTTCTAACAATGAAATGGTCTATTATATTTCAAAAACAACGGGCAGATTAACCACCTGATAGCGCAAATTTACAACACTCGCATTTATAAAGTGAATATTATTGACTTGAACTTGTCCTGCTGCCTCGTGGATATGTCCAAAGATGCTATATTTTGGTTGGATATCTAAGACTTTTTTTGCCAACATTTCACAACCAACATTTAGGTTAGAATAGGTTTTGTCTAGAATACCATGAGGCGGACCATGCGTCAATAAGATGTCCGTATTTGCAGGGATTTGCTGCCAGATCGCATCAATAGCAGCCCCTCTATCCATATTGAATGCCCAATTGCCGAATCTAGGGGTAATAGGAGAACCCCAAATATTGATGTTTTCGATGGTTACGCCACTGTTATTTAGATAAGTCACTCCATCGGGAATGATTTCGGCCAATTCAGTCGGATTGACTTTTTCAAAATAAAAATCATGGTTCCCTGCAATGAAGACCTTATATTTAAAATCTTGCTTGCTAAACCAATTCAAGAAGTCCACTACACCATTGAATGTGCCTACATTGGACACATCTCCACTGTGTAGTAGCATATCTCCCTTGGGGAGGACCACCTGTTGGTGAATTCCATGAGTATCAGAAATAGCGACAATCTTCATAAATAAAAGCTGAAAGGTTAAAAGAAAAAAGCACTGACCAACAGAAAATTCCAAAATCCCTGTTAAATCTTTGCAAGTATAATCTTTTCTTTTGTAAGATAGTTCTAAAAACTCCAAAACTATCTTTCTACCATCTGCACCGATATTTTTTACTATTTGAAAGCTATTCTAAATGGGTTTTTCGTAACCGAAGACTTTTAAATCTTCCTGAAAGTGTTCATAAATCAAGTCGATTGATTTTGGAGAGTAGTAATTTAGGTAGGATTTATTTTTTTTGCTTTTATTTAAATGGGGCAATGCTGCCTTGATATTTAGCTGAGTACAAATCTTTTGAAAATCTTGATGTAAATCCTCATATTTTCCAATAAAATTCACTAAACATTCTCCTGCTTGATTATAAAAGAATTCTTTTTGTAATCTACAGTTTTCTGGTCGAACTCGCCACTCAATATATTTATCGAAATTGGGCATATCCACCATCATTTGATGCTCAGGATGTGATTTATCTTTAAGCATAAAATGGTACAAAGAGACTTGATAATCCCAAGGATCTCTGACAAAGCCAAATTTAAAATAAGTATCAAAAATTGTTTTGGAAAGGTGTGATTGGACAAGCGGTGTTCTAAGGTGTTTGGGTAACTTAGAAATATATTTTTTCGGCATTAATTTGCTGGCTATCAATAAATTATCGAGCCATTCCAATTTAGTAAAGGCGGTCGTTCCATAAGGATAAAGGGCATGGGTAATACTTGTCCCTGCAACTTTATAATTATGAATGAAAATAAATTTTTTACTATCGGAAATTAACATGCACTTTTTTACGATAGTTTTGATTGGTTGTTTTAGTTATGGCTTAGAAAGCGGTGCTTTAATAGCACCTCTTTCTTTCTTTCTTTCTTTCTTTCTTTCTTTTTGCAAAAGCAGGAGGTGCTATTAAAGCACCGCCTACTAGTGTGGCAGTCTACTGCGTAGCATTCCATAAACCAAAGTTCCCACCAAAGCACTAGCAATAACCACTAAAATGATCCCAAATCCATGCCCGACCAAAGTGTAAAGTGGTCCAGGACAAGCACCGGTCATAGCCCAACCTAGGCCAAAGAAAGTCCCTCCGAAAATACTAGCCTTATAAGTGGAAGGTTTGTCTGCGAATTGGATTAATTCACCAGCAGCATTTTTCAAATTACTTTTTTTGATATAAAGGTGCATTAGTGCGCCTAATACAACGGCAACGCCAATAATGCCATACATGTGAAAACTTTGAAAACGAAACATTTCCTGAATTCTAAACCAAGAAACAGCTTCAGATTTGGTCATAACGATGCCAAACAAAATGCCAACAGAAAGATATTTTAATAAACGCATATTTTGAATATAAAAAGGTGAAAAGGTAAAAGGTACAGAGGTGTACTGGTTAAAGGTTTAAAATGATGGGCAATAAAAAGTGAGTCGTCACTAAGCCCCCAATAAAAAATCCTATAACGGCAACTAAGGAAGGCATTTGTAAATTGGATAATCCACTAATCGCATGACCAGAAGTACATCCACCAGCCCATCTTGTCCCGAAACCAATGCAAAATCCTCCCAATACCATCAAAATAATACCTTTAAGAGAGGTTAATGCTTCAAAATTGAATAAATCCATTGGCAAATAGCCAGTACCTTCCGCTCTAGTCATAGGAACTTTTACGCCCAATTCGGTCAAGTCAGCAATAGTAGCTGCTGAAATTTGTACAGGTTCGGGGCTTGCTAGAACAGTTGCACCAATACCACCACCGATAATCGAACCAATGACAAACATTAGTAACCAGTCGTGAGATTTCCAATCATATTTAAAATAATCAGCAAAGTTTCCTGCTCCACCAATAGAACATAAGGCTTTGAAAGAAGAAGAGACACCAAATCGTTGGCCTAAATAAATAAGTAGGAACATGACAAAGGCGATCATTGCGCCCGAAACTGCCCAATGCCAAGGTTGGCTAATAAATTCTAGAACGGATTGCATATTAAGTATTTTATAAATAAAACGTAACTATTCAGCAACATAACTAATTAGACTTAATTTTTACCATTTAGCTATTTAAGTGCATTTAAGTCGTGTTCTAAATGAACTTAAATAACTAAATGGTAGAAAAAATGAATGATAAATCTAGTTGGTGAATAGTTACAATAAAACGTAACTATGGACTATCTAAACTATGAAAAATAAGTGTAGTTGTTTATAATGCCAAATAGTTACAAAAACATAGTTCGATGCAAAGGTAGGCAGGGAAATTAGAAAGTTCTGTGATTTTGGTTACATAAGTAATACGAAAAAATCCGTTGCTAGAATTAACTAACAACGGATTTTACTTTTATTGGAGCTAATATTCATTAGACTTGTTACCCTTTGAAAATGACCATATGAAATTTAGATTTTTTCGATAGTTTTCTTTAAAAATTTGTTGAATAGTCCTTCTATTGAAGAAATTTTTAGAGGAAAATAGCATGAAGAAGTGTAAACTTCTGA
>CALDTJ010000480.1 GCA_937924145.1 uncultured Saprospiraceae bacterium | reverse complement strand
AACTGATGCGTCCGACCAGTAATAGGAAAAAAATGAATTCGCGTTTGACCATTCTTTCGCTCAAGGACCTTCCAATTAGTAGTAGCGTTCTTGCCATGTTCGTAACAAACCAATTGTTGCGGGCGATTGTCCAAATCAACCCTTAACGGCAAGTCAATAGTCCCAGTATCCTGCTCAACTAAACCGTCCAATAAAGCGACGTATCGTTTTTTGACATAGCGTTTAATAAACTGATATTGCAAATAATGATGCGTCTTTTCTGATTTAGCGATCAGCATCAAACCCGAAGTAGACATATCTAATCTATGGACAATCAGCGGGCCAGTAGCTCGTGGGAATCTATCCTTAATGCGCTGATAAACAGAGTCTTGGATGTTTTTGCCAGGGACAGATAAAAACTCAGCAGGTTTATTAATCACCAATAATTGAGCATCTTCGTAAATGATATCAATACTTTTTCCTTCAGCAGGATTCGTCAGCATTGGATTTTCATCGACTTCTAAGCCTTGTAACATATGTCCTAAGATTGGTTCACATTTTCCACGACAAGAAGGGTAGAAGTGACCATGTCTTCTGACTTCAGATTTGGGGGATTGCCCCCACCAAAACTCTGCCATTGCAATAGGTTTTAGCTGATGCAAATAGGCGTATTGCAACAGTTTTGGCGCTGCACATTCGCCTGCACCCGCAGGAGGTGTTTTTCGAGGAGTTGGGGCAAAAATGTCTAATAGACTTTTGTCCTCTTGGTGGGCATTCAGAAAAGTATATTTTTCAAACAGTTGTCTTTGTAAGCCGTTAGATTTGATTTTTCTTGCTTCTTTTAATTGGCGGAGAGGGGCGGCAATAGTTGCCATTTTTTCTTCATTTTCTTTAAGCCGATTGGCCCAATATTTTTGGAGGTCTTTTAGGTAATAATGTGATTTGATACTCTCTTGACTTAATTCGTTGTTTAATAAAGTATATTTTTCCTCAGACAAAGTTTCCTTGGCTATTTTTCGCTGTTCTTTTCTAGCCTTTTTAGCTGCTTTGTATTTTGCCTTTGCCTCGGCTAATCGACTGATAGCTAGTTTTTTATCCTTATCGTAGGTAGTTTTAAATGCTTGATATTCGGGATTGCTTTCTAATTGCTGTACTTGAGTAGTCATTCCATTTACAATTTCTTCTCCGACTTTGAAGAAACTACCATCCGTAAGCATATCAAACACAGGAGGAACAAAATTATTATGGTGATTGGCATTAGCTAATTTGCCAGAAAATGCTGCTAAATAGCCTAACTCACCTGCCTTATTTTGCACGACTAAAACCCCAAACATTTTTCCAATGACTAATCCTGTTTTTGCAGGATCTATCCCAAAATTATGCTCCCATTCTGTTTGAGTTGCTAAATGAGTTTGTAGTTGCTTGGCAGCAATTAGAGAGAGTGGATGTGGTTCATAATAAAAAGGAAAAGTGAACTTTTCGGGTAGGGTATAGGTGTCTATTGGTTGTTTAAAAGGGATAAAACAATTTGCTTGAGCTGTTGTATCTTGCGTCATTCAATAGTTAATTTTAGAACGCAAAGTTACAACTTTTATAAAGTGTTTGATAGAAGGTGGTACTTTAATAGCACCTCTTTACTTTTAGGCTAAAAAGGAAGAGGTAGTGCATGAAGGCATTGATAAGACAGCCTTTATCAAAAAAAAGGTATATCATAATTTGAAATTATAACATACCTTTAATTTTAGAGAGAATCTGATCTTATGTGAGTCTTTGTTGTTGAGACAAAGCTCATGCTCTTAGAGTCTAAAATTTGGGATACCATAATAATCTATCAATTCTAATAAACTCAGAATTAAAGACTTGGTTTTTTAATTAGTGTTTCATAGAGACTGCTGAAAGCAATAATGGTAAATTTCGACTAATTTTTCAAATTTGAGTAAAAATGAAGGGTAACAATAAGGCAACAACCGACTTTTCTTTTTTGTAAAATCAATATATTAGCCAATTTTCTAGTTTAAGCAATTTTAAACAGCTTATAAAATAAATCCTTTGGCCAAGTCCGTATTAAATTCTTACTGTGTTTTTTCTAATAAAGAGTTTTTATCATTTTTATTGATAGGACTGTTTCTGATGTTTTTTAACCCGTCAATATATGCACAATCTAGTAATATAGATAGTATAGATTGGATGATAGATTCTACTGGAGAGTTATCATCAGAACAGCAAAAAGAACATTTGGATCGCGCATTAATTATCGCTAGACGAGCGCAGTTGATCAATAAGGAGGCCAGAATTATCTATCAAATGAGTGATTGGGAATTGGATCAAGCAAATTATTCGCAAGCGTTAATTTATTTAGATTCTTTCGAACACCTTATTGCGCTTTATGATTTGATAGATTTGAAATGTCTCCAATACCTTATGAGAGGAAGTGTTTCTATGCAATTAAAAGAATTCGGGCAAGCGAAATTATTTGCTGAAGAGGCTTTTAGGTGTTTTCAATCCCAATCTGATACACTAGGAATGGGGAAGGCATGTAACAACATGGGGACTGCTGAAATGCTTTTAGAAGATTATCCAGCTGCCTTATCAAATTTTGAAAAAGCCTATACGATCTTCTCAAAATACAAATTAGGAGATGAGCTTAGTGGCACACTAGGTAATATGGGGTATGTTTATTTAAATAAGCAAAATCCTAAAAAAGCGTTAGTTATTTTTGAAAAGAGATTAGCTGTTGTTCAAAAAAATAAAAATAAAATAAGCGAGGCTAAGGCTTATGGCAACCTAGCCTACTCCTATTTTTTACTGAAAGATTATTCTAAGGCTTTTTCTTTTTATGAAAAAAGTATTGACCTCGCCAAAAAAGAAGGATTTAATGATGTTTTGGAAACTACTTATAAAGATTTGGCAGAAACTTATGAAACCAAAGGAGATACTAAAAACGCACTTAAAAATTACCAATTATACCATGACACACATCTCAAAAATTTAGGAGCAGATACGCAAAAAAAAGTAAGCGAATTAAAAGTGAAATACGAAACGGAACTAAAAGACCAAAAAATAAGCAAACAAACCCAAGCTATCCAAACCCTTAAACAAGAAAAAGTGATTCGACAGCAACGTTTGTGGTTGCTATTGACTAGCTTAGCCAGTTTATTAACAATTTTTTTATTCTTCTATTGGCGGCAAAAAACTAAGCTTAACCAAATTGAAAAGGAAAGAATAATAGAAGATAAGCTGAAATTCCAAGCCTTAGCCTTCAAGGAGCAAGAGAAAGCGTTTTTAGAAAAACAATTGGACTATAAAAACAAAGATATTACGACGCTTGCTTTAGATATTATCCGCAAGAATGATTTTTCTGAAAAATTAAAAACCGATCTGTCTGAATTAGAGGTTATTTTGCCAAATAAATTTCAAGCTAAAATTAGAGATATTATAGTTTTTACTCAATCTCATTTAACCATCAATGAAGAGCTGGCAAAATTGCAAGTCAATATTGAAGAAATTAATCAAGCGTTTTACGAGAAATTGGATGTCGTAGCCAAATTGAGTCCATCTGAAAAACAAATATGCGGTTTGATTCGCTTGAATCTATCCAATAAGGAAATTGCGCTTATTCGAAATACAACGACAGAGTCCGCCAAGGTCTTTCGTTATCGAATTAGAAAAAAATTGGGACTGAATCGAGAAGAAAATATAGTAGATTTTTTAAAGAGTCTATAAACGGATTGTGGTTTAATATCGATATACATCCAAGAGGTATCCACGCACCCACTCCTGATACCACTT
>CALDTJ010000479.1 GCA_937924145.1 uncultured Saprospiraceae bacterium | reverse complement strand
CTAATGCATTTAGGAGCTGATCTTTTGCCCAAAGACGTCGTTATTTTTTTGAGGAATAGCGATGCTATTCTTCAAAAAAATGCCTAGTCTTAGAACAAAATCTCTAACTCCAAATGCACTATTTATTATTTGCTCGTTACTAAAAGTAAAATTTTAACTAATGACCCAATATAAACTTGTCCTAGCCGATGACCACCAAGTAGTCATTAATGGCTTAATAAGTATGTTAGAAACGGAAAATCAACTACACATAGAACAAACGACTAATCAACTAACAGACTTAATCCCTAGCTTACACTTAGCAAATCCAGATTTATTGATTTTAGATATCAATATGCAAGGAGCCCATACCTTTACCTTGATACCCGAAATAAAAAAAGCCTTTCCTAATTTAAAAATCATCACTTTTACTTCTTACGATGCAGCAGCATTTAGAAAAGAGGCGGTTCGATTAGGCATAGACGGTTTTGTTACTAAAAATGCAGAAAAATCAATCTTATTACGGACAATTTACAAAGTTTTATCAGTGGATAATCATCCAGAATTAGTCCAATTAGAAAAAGAAGATACCGTTTTACAACAAGATAAATTTTCGATTAAAAATACTTTATCAAAAAGAGAACTAGAAATTCTATTGCTTGTCGCACAAGGCAATAATAGCCAACAAATAGCAGAACAACTCTTCTTAAGTAAGCATACGATACAATGGCATCGAAAAAAAATTATCGCTAAGTTGGGATTGAAATCGGCTAGTGAGATGATACAATTTGCCTATAAACATGGCTTGGTTTAATACAGCATTATCGACATTAAAACAGTATTAAAAAGTACTGCCTAAAAAAATAGGCAGTACTTGTAATGTTCTCAATATTAGACTTGCCATCCAAATAACTAATTCGTATATGAAATATCTTTGCCACCCGTCCGCAAGCGGTTCACTCAGCAAAATTGACTTTTTGCTTTGTTCATATTTCCGCTTTTTTTGCTTCCTTAGCTGGGCTATGCAAGCAAAAAAGAGCGTCATCTAAAGAAAAAACATAAATTCATATATCAAATTCTTATTTAGATAGCAAGTCTATAGATGATAAGTCTCGCTAGTTTTAATAGAGTCTGGCAATGATTAGTTTTTTAGTTACTATCTTGTGTTGCCCAACTTTGATTTTCAATAGATATATTCCATTATCGTAATTGGTAATATCCATACGTTCGGTGCGTGTATTTACATTTTCGATTTGTTTTTGGTAGACCTTCTGTGAAAAATAATTATAGAGTTCAATGTTTACTTTTTCACCCTGTACATGTTGTAAATTTAAGAATACTTCCGTCTCTGCTGGATTTGGGTAAGCACTTAGTCTATCGCCTAAATCAGTACTATTTCTAGCACCCGCATTTCCTTCTAATTCTATGGAAAAGCCAGCGGCCGGATAATCATCGCAAGTTGCTGCCCAATCTGCCCAAATTTGTAGGTTATAAATACCAGGAGGTAGATTATCAAAAACAGCATCAGTTGCACAATCTGATGAACACTCTTCTACAAAATAAATACCTCGGTTTACATCCGCTAATTTGTAGGTAATATTACCATTGCCCGAGTAATTGTATCTAATTTGACCATTGCCGTATTGGATGGTAATATCGCCACAATTAATAGTTGATAAATCTGGATTAGTATTTCCATCAGGTGTATCATCACACACATTCCCTAATCCGTCACCATCATTATCCGCTTGGTCAGCGTTAGGAACATTTGGACAATTATCTTCGTCATCACATATACCATCACCGTCGGCATCTCCAACGCCTATTGTACTACAGGATGTAACCGCACCTGTAGATGATACAAAGACATCTATTTGCTTAAAACAGTAAGACCCATCAGCCCCTTCTTGCTCAATTTTGACCGAATAAACGCCATCAGGAACATTATTTATAGTTTGCGTGGCATCACAATCCCCATCGCATATCGTCAACACTTCCCAGTTTGTTCCACTTCCAATGTAGGCAACTTTATTATAAGCAGCAGTTAAATTGTATATGGTAATAGTACCTATATCGCCAGATACATCTACAATATCACAATTAGCAGAATTAGTTGGGGGAGGTGGAGTATCTCCTGAGATGGTTATATTTTCTTCTTTATAACAAAAACCACCATCAATTCCTCCTAAACTAATTTTCACCGTGTAATCACCTGCACTTAGATTCGGAACGACTTGCGTTGCGGCACAATCTCCTTCGCAGATAGTCACCAATTCCCAATTAGTATTGGCGCCTATTATTTCAACTTTTTGGTAGTTTGCTGATAAATTATAAATCGTCAGTTGACCATCTTCAACCGTCAAATCCACAGCATCACAATTAACAGGTTGGTTGGGTGGTGTGTCTGTTGATGTTACGGTTACAGGCACTTCGATATAGCAATATTCCCCATTTTGAGCTTGTTGAATTTTAAGGATGTAATCACCTGCTGCTAGTCCACTAATGGTTTCTTCTGTTTCACAATTACCATCACATACCGTCAATACTTCCCAATTGGTGTTTTTTCCTAAGAATTCAATTTTAGTATAAAATGCTTGAATATTACTAATGTTAATTTGTTCCTCGCCTCCCACTACATTCACAGAATTACAATCAAGAGGAGGCGTCTCTTCTTCTTCCACAAAAACAGTCATACAAACAGTAGTAAGGCAAGCATCATCATCGAAAATGGTAGCACAAAATTCCGTAGTTTCTTCCAATGCGATTGTCTGAGGATTGGCGATAAAAGGGTTCACTAATTTATCTTCGGGAGACCAAAAAACATTCAATCCACCTGCTGCCTCCAATTGAGTACTCGTTCCTTTGGCAATGTTTTGGTCTGGGCCAATATAAGGAACAATATCTGTAGATAGCAAAAGAACCACATTTTGGCTTGCCTGTGCGATATTTCCACAATTATCGGTTGCTATCCATGTTCTTGTAAACTGTTCTTCACAATTTGAGAATTCATAATTGCCATCTATGAAAGTAAGGTTGACTAATTCATCACAATTATCTATGACCTGAGGCGTAGGTATTTCGTCTAGACCTCCAACTAAACCAGGAGTAATCGTTATATCTGCGGGTATTGGCAAAAAGATAGGTGCTGACTGGTCTTCTATGGTAATAGTTTGAAAAGCTTGTACTTGATTTCCGTCGCTATCTTCTGCAAAATAAAATCGCTCAATTTGGGTATCGCAATCAGAAGGGTTTCCTATGACGTCGTCGGTAAAAGATACTTGGATGGTATCTCCACATTGATTCAAGGCGTAAATCCCGTTAAGGGAAGGTAAATTTTGGTCACAACTAATAGTGATAGGACCAAAATTACCAAATAAGGTAGGTGCTATAGGTTGATTGACCACACAAGGTTCATCATCATCTGCACAAATATCTATTGGATTGACACAGAAATTTCGCCAGCTAATTTTTTCTGCAATAGGGTTATTATCAATCTCAAAATTTCGGACAGTAGGACATAGGTTACCCAATGCTGTTGCCAAACATTCAATTTGGTTATTTCCGAAAAAGGCAAATTCTAGCTTTGCTAAGTTACCTAATTCTTTGGGAATTTCTGTAAGCTGATTATTCCTTAAGTTGATATTATCTAAGTTGCTCAAGTCACCAATTTCTTGAGGAATTTCTGAAATTCTATGGAAAGCAGCATAAATCCACTCTAAATCTTCTAGCCGACCTATTGACTTGGGTAAAGTAGTCATTTGACCACCAAATCTAGCAGTTGCTGTTTCATTTTCTCTTATTGCACCACTTATGTCTGTATCAAAAATAGATTCAAAGTATAAACCTATCACATACCGATTGCTATCACATCTTACCTCTGGCAAAGCACAATAATCACAGCTTTCACCTCGCATTAAGGCTTGCCATTTTTCACTAAACATATACTCAGTATTGCTGTCGTTGATGTCAGTTAATACCTCAAATATGGTTTGCTGCCAGTCAAAATCAGCAGTGCATGGACCGGGAGGGCTAGTCGTATCAATGACGGTAATATTTTGTAGAAAACTAGTACCATTACCACATTCATCGAATACTTGCCACGTTCTGATAACTAATCCCTCACAATTAGAAAATTGACTGGTCTCATCCTCCCAACTGAAGGTGAGATTGAAAGAACAATTATCACTAGCATCTGGTAACGGAATATTATCATTTTGATAGGTTTCACAGGTAACGGTTATATCACCAGGAGCAAAAACAACAGGGTTTTGAGTATCTACCACTGTAATTATTTGCTGAGTTTGTACCGTACTGCCAAGATAGTCTGCTATCCAAACTCTATAAAGGGTATAAGTATTAGCACAATCTTCAATAAGACTATCAATCATCGTTACAGTCAAAGTATCAATACAGGAATTTATAGCTACCACATCATCAGGGATAATCGTAGGATAATCGCTTTCGCAATTGACTATTGTATCATTAGGAACATTGAAAAATTGTGTAGTGCAAATATCTGATTCAATCGTCACCTCTTTAACACAAAAATTATTTGGATCATCCTCATCTATAAATTTAAAAGTATAGTTAGCTGGTTGAAAAATTTCATATATAGCCGTTAGCAATCTATCGTTTCCAGCAACTGGAACGCCCTCATTAAGCGGGGTAAGTCCTGTTTCTATTTCATCGAAGATACTAGGATAAGTAAGAATGATTTGTCCAGGAAATAAACCTGAAATGTTTGTGGCAATTATATTTATACTATCGCAATAGTTTACAGCTACATCTGGTCTAATAAGAAGAGTGTGAGAGGCAGCCCCCAAATTACCACAAGCATCTGTCACTTTCCAAGTTCTAATGACCGTTCCTTCACAGTTGATTAGGTTACTGACGTCATCTTCATACTCATAAGTATAAGGTGGAGGTGAACAAGAGGAATTTGTAATGTTTGCAATAGCACCAATAGGCGAAGTGAAAGTTGAATATTCTGTACAAGTCAGTTCAATATCTCCAAATACTATTATGGAAGGTCCCTCTTTATTTTCAATGGTAAAGGTAGCAGTAGTCGTCGTTGTATTGCCACAAACATCACTTACCGTATAGGTAACAGTCAGAGAACGAAAGCATCCATTTGTAGAAAGATTATTTATAGAAAAATCACTACTTACCGTAATTTCACCACAATTATCAGTAGAAGTAATCAGGATAGCTATATTATTGGCATTCCAATTTAAGATTGTTTCCTGTTCTTGAAAAGCATTGTCACTACATTCCATCAATAAATCAGAAGGAACTTGATTAATCGTAGGTGGAGTGGTATCTTCTTGGATAATAATTTGAGAAAAAGTCGTTTCATTTCCATTGCGGTCTGTGGCAATATATAGGCGTTGAATTTGTGTAAAACAAGGGTCAGGTAAACCAATGATGTCATCTATAATTTCTACATCAAGCGTATCACCACAAGCATCCAAGGCATAGACGCCAAAATCACTCAATGGTACTTCACAATTTATAGTTGTATCAGATGATACTTTAAAAATAGTTGGTGGAGTCGTTGGCTGACATTCGTCTAAGTCAATGGTTACGATATACTGACAGGTAATAGCCGAATTATCTGCATCGACATAGGTAATGGTATAAGTTCCAGCTAGCAAATTGGTAATTACATTAGAAAATACGGGTGCTCCATCAATTGTAAAACTACCAGTTCTACCTGTTGGCAGAAAGATGGAAACAACTCCGTCACCGTTACCCGAATCATTAGTAGTAATGATGTCAATATCCTCACAGAAGCTATCATCTAAACGAGTGATAGTTAGTATTTGAGCACAAGTGCTAGTATTTCCACAATTATCTGCTACCTCCCATGTTCTAATTACTGTACCCACACAGTTGGATAAACCACTTTGGTCGTCGATATAATCTATGGAAAGAGCACTTTCGGCAGTACAATTATCAGATGGATTTGGGTAAACGGGATTACTAGTTTGATACGTTAGACAAGAAATAGTTAAATCTTCGGGGCAGTCTATTACAGGCGCAGTAAAATCTGTAACACTAAAAGTAGCCTGAGTAGAAACGGTATTACCACAATCATCGGAAGCGGTAAAAGTTACGGTAATATCATTACAAAGGGCAACGTTAAAATTAAAATCACCTTCCACATAGTCGTTACTCCAAACAATATCCAAAGGCGAAGTACAATTGTCTATTACTTGAGCATTCCCTCTATTTTGTAGCCAAAATAAGAATTCTTCTTGTGGATTAATGTAACATTCGACCGTTTGATCACTAGCCGACTGAACAATGGCTGGGGGGCTGTAATCTTCTACCGTAATAGTTTGGGTTTGGGTTAAGGTATTTCCACAATCATCTTGTGCTTGATAGGTGCGGGTTAAAGTATAATAACCTGAACAGGAACGATCACTCTCAACGTCTTCTATAAAATTGACGGTTGGCGTTTGGGGACCGCAGCTACTAGTTGCGGTAAGGCCAATAGGAGGAGCCATAACATCGTCACATTCGACAGTTATATCAGGTGGGAAGTTTACGAATTCGAGGTCATTACCGACGCAGATGTCTTGAGGGTTTTCGCAGAATTCCTGCAATACGCTGGCTATAGGATTTTGTGCAATACTTAAATCTTCAATCCCACAAATATTTCCAAGTTCTTTTGGTAAACATTCAATTTGGTTAGAACTGACAAACAACTTTTGCAAGCTTTGCAAACCACCTATTGATTTTGGAAGAGTAGTTAATTTATTGTCACTCGCAGCTAATACTTCCAAATTTTGAAGGTTTCCAATTTGTTCAGGTAGTTTAGATAGTTGATTTAAAGAAAGATTGAGAGATACTAGGTTGGTAGCACCGATTTCTTCGGGAATCAAAGTTAGTTGATTAATAGCAAGATGAAGTTCTTTTAGATTACTTAAATTACCTAATATTTGTTTAGATATAGAAGTTAATCTATTGTTAGTTAAATCAAGATTTTCCAATTTTGTAAGCTCTTTCATTTCTATTGGTAAATGGGTCATCTCACTACCATACACTCTTAATTCTCTTAGCTGTTTGAAAAAGCCAATATCAGCAGTCAATTTTAAACCTGAAAGGTCGAGTTTTACAATCAATCCGTCTGGACCACACGTGACATTATTCAGAAAACAAGTCTGACAACTATTCAAATCGTTTTGATTTATATTTGGCTCTATGTTGTTAAATCTATAAATAGACATTAGTGCATCAAATTCTGCATTCTTTTCTGGACCATAGATATTACACTGAGACCATCCATACTGAGAAAAACAGGATATAAAAAGGAAAAATAAAAACTTAAACACACGTTTTGTAATAAGTGTAAACATTTGTTGCATAGTTAGTTTTTTTGCTCGAAAAGCATTAGAAAATAAAATAACAGCTAACCTCCAAAAGGTTAGTTATTAAAAGTGCCCTAATACCAAAAGGTATTAGTAATTCTGTAGTCGGATGTATTAATAGATGGAAAGAGGGGGAAAAATGAAATTAGTAACAAAGGGGGGCAAATAAAGTCACTAATTCATTTTTAAGAATTGATATAATAGCAATTCTTACTTACTTATGTTATCATTGGGTTAATTGAATTTAGTATTAAAGTATTTGGTTTTTTGGGGCAGTATTCATCCCGAAAATTAAAACTAAACATGGTTTCACACAACTACTAGATGTAGTAGTTTTTCGGTATGGATCACAATTTACAGGGTAATTCGGTGCAACATTCCACGTGGTTGTCTGCGTTGAATAGCTAACTGCCCATTTAAAATAGCTACTCTTGCTCTTATATTTTTCAAACCGATTCCACGAAAGCCATTTTTTGTAACATCATAACCAATACCATTATCCATATAAATAAGATTTCGTTGATTATTCTTTGCCGTAAATTCAATATTGACTTTACTAGCTTGCGCATATTTGACCGTATTATTTAATAATTCTTGCAAAATATGATAAAGATGTTTTTCACTTTCTTTATCGAAATTGGTTATGCTATCTGGACAGTCGAACTGAATATCCAAGTCTATATCACTCATTTCTATTCTGTAGATTAAGTCGTGAATTGCTTTTTTTAGCCCTAATTCTTCTAGAATAGTTGGATTTAAAGCATGTGAAAAATTACGAAGATCTCGGTGAATCGTATCCAGATCAAGCAATAATTCTTTATTTTCTGAGTCCATTATACCACTACTAATAGCAGGTTGTCTACTCAACTTTTGTTTCAATAAATTTAGTTGGATACTTAAGCCGTCGTGTAGTTCTTGGGATAATCTTTTGCGTTCGATTTCTTGGCCAAGAAACAAATTTTGGTAGGCTTCTGTTTGTTTTTTCGAAACCATTAAAGCCAGTTGTTCTTTTTCAAAAAAGGTATCTTTAAAATAATTGATAATGATGATTGCCAAGACAAAACCTTCTACCAAAGAGGAAACTATGGTCATATTGGCACTATTAAAATTACCTAAATCTATTTTAGTAAAGTAGGGAATAAAGCTTATTAATCCCGCTGTTATTTGAAAAGAGAGTAAAAATAAATACCCTCTTATTTGACGATCTTTAGTTTTTCGATAATAAAGTAAGCATAATGTTAAAAGGATAAATAATAATAGTGCGGTAATTGAAAAGTTTAATAATCTTGACAATTTAGCAAAGCTTGGTGTATTCAAAGTGGGAATGTAAGTAATAAGAATAGGCAAAATAAAACAGATAAATTGTACGCCTAGTATAAATTTAAAGGTTTGATAAATTGGACGAACTTGTTTAATGTTGAAAAAAGTAATCAAAAATAAGACCTTGAAAATAGTGAAAGCATTCATAGCTTGAACTGTTCCAATTTGTTGATAAGGTATAGCATTAGACCAAATATATTGAAATCCTAAACCATTAAATGCTAGATAAAAAAAGGCGAAAGATATATTTTGTAAAGTAAAAAATAATAGAAATATTCTTCTTGTACGGAAGAACGTAATCAAGCCAATAAGGCAAAGAATACTTACTAAGCCAAGTATCAAACCATGTCTAATAAGCTTTCTATTATTTTGAGAGAGCCAAATATTTTGTTTGTAAAGGTGTAATGGTAAATAAAATTTACCACCTAATTGCCCAGTTTTGCAATAAAAATCGACAGTGCTATGAGGGGGGAAAGTATAATTATAAACAAAATAATGGTGTTGAATTGTTCTGGTTTCAAAAGGTTGAATGTCTCCCATTTCTTTAGATTGGTCAACTACTAATTTTTCACGATCAACGATAAAGAATTGAACCCAATCCACCATTGGATATTCTAATACAAAAGTCATTGATTGTGGTTGATTGGTGTTGTTTTCAATCGTAGTTTTAGACCAAAAAATAGAAGAAGAAACTCCTTTTCTAGGTATATTCATTTTAGAATCTTCCCACTCAGATAAGGGTTTGGATAATACATCCTGAATTTTTATTTGATGACTTGAGTCTTCTAATAAATAACTATATTTCCCTAAATATTCACCTTGAAAATCGGCTGTAATCGTTATCTTTTTTTGAGCGAAAACATTTAAGTAACACATCAAAAGCAGTAGTAAACTTACGCTAGTTTTTCTAAAGCCCAATAAGGTAGTAACTAAGCTATAAAGGGTCAGCAGAAAGGAAAAAAAGGATGTGCCACAACAATTCATCTGGAGAATATTACAATTTTAATTTTAGGTTCTTGCCCTAAATGTTTTCAAGTATTAAAAAATAGAGACTGCCACAATTTAGACAGTCTCATCATTTGATTTGTATTGTCTCTTATAGTGAATAAGAGAGTTGAATAAAGAGAATCTAGTTTTTTGGAGGGGGGTAATTTTGTAATAGTAGTGATATGGAAAACCATATTTCGATTTGTCTATTACTGACACAAAGTTGTAAGGAATTGCTTAGAATTGTTTGCAGATATGTTGCAATAGCTTGTAATTTTGTTGCATGCTTAGAGGGAACAATTGTACTATTGTTGCTTTTTTATTTGTAAGTAATTGATAATCAGTAATTTATTTTTCATTATGGAGCGCTTTAAATTTAGTTGGAGAAATACCTTCAACTTCTGTAAAAACGCGGGTAAAATAGGCAGGGTCTTTAAATCCTACTTCGTAGGCAATAGTAGAGATGGCTTTGTCTGTTTGTTGTAAAGCAATTTTAGCGTGATGTATTCGAATGATTTTAATAAACTGGCTGGTAGATTTATTGGTTAACGCTTTAAGTTTTCGGTGGACTTGGGTGCGAGAAAGAAAGATTGCCTGAGAAATATCTTCTACTCCGAAAGTCTCGTTATCCAGATTATTTTCTATGATTGTTCGGACTTTGGCAACGAAGACATCTTCTACTTTTAGGACTTCGTCTTTTGAGCTTGGTTGCTCTGCCAAATTAGCATATCTAATTTTTAAGGCATTCCGCTGTTTAATAAGTTGCTTGACTCGAATGACTAATTCTTCTTCCAAAAAAGGTTTAGCTAGGTAGGCATCCGCTCCTCGTTTTAATCCTTTTAGCCTATCGGAAACATCTACTCTGGCAGTTAATAAGATGATAGGAATATGAGAAGTACGTTCATCAGTTTTTAAAGCCTCACAAAGTTGAAAGCCATTTTTTTCGGGCATCATTACATCACTAATGATTAGGTCAGGAATAGTAGCAATCGCTTTATCTATTCCAATTTGCCCATTTTGAGCAACTTGCACCTTAAAATGAGGGCTTAGGCAAGAGGCTGTAAAGTGGGCCACTTCGGGATTATCTTCTACCACTAGAATTAAGGGCTGGTCATCATTAGAGTAAGTAGTTGCTAAAGCATCAAAAGTAGGTATGGGAGGAGGCATCAATACGTTGGTAGTAGTTGTCTCTTTTTTTGATGGTGCTTGATTTGTAATAGGTAGAAATACCGTAAATTCACTACCTACATTAACAATACTCTTTACGTTAATGCGTCCTTTCATCAATTGAATCAATTCCTTGGTAAGTGCCAATCCGATGCCTGTTCCATGATTAGTAGAAATTTCATTGGTTTGATAAAATCGGTCAAAAATTTTAGGTAGTTGTTGAGCATCTATCCCTATTCCATCGTCCTTGATGCTAATGACTAGTTCCTGTTTTTCTTGTTTAACAATTACTATAATTTTTCCGCCATTATTGGTGAATTTGAGGGCATTGGATAATAAATTGTAAATAATCTTCTGGAGCTTATCTTCATCAAAATCCATTATAATGGGACTCTCAGGAATATCTTTGAGTAGTTTAATATTTCTACTTTCTGCTAATGACTCAAAATTATTACAAGCTCGATGGAAGATAAAAAGGATATTTCCTTGGACAAGTTGTAAGGTTTCTTGACCTATTTCGAGTTTTCGTAAATCTAGTAATTGATTGACTAAAAATAATAAACGTTCTCCATTTTCCCGAATAGTTTGGGCTTTCGCACTTGGGTCTGCCGTTGTTCCTTTTTGTTTAATTTGTTCAGCTAATCCCAATATCAAGGTTAAAGGTGTCCTAAATTCGTGGGTAATATTGGCGTATAATTTTGTTTTTAAGGCATCTAAAGCTCTTAAATTTGCTGCCTCTTGTTTGTTTTTTTGTCGATTGAGTTGGAAACGGTAAATACTGTAAGCTAGCCCCAATAAACCTATGATGCCTAATGTATAAAACCATTGAGTTTGCCACCAAGGCAGCTGAATGGTAATACTGATTGATTGTCCTTTAGGATTCCAGTCGCCTTTATAGTTCGAACCTCTAGTTTTAAAAACATAATTGCCGGGCGGAACTTTCATATAAACCGCTAATTTTTCTGGTCCCAGTGTTCGCCACTTATTGTCATACCCCTCTAATTGATATTCAACATAATTGTTGGTCGCATGATAATCCAAACAAGCCAAACCTAAACTAAAACTGTTTTCATCATGGTCTAAAGTTAAATGATTGGTTTTCCAAACGGGGGCATCCAATTTAGCAGAATGATTAAAATGAATAGGTGCATCATTGATGAATAATTGATTGATTTTTATAGGTGGCTTTTGAGTTTTTTGTTGAATGGTAGTAGGGTCTATGGATAAAAAGCCATTTTTACCACCAAATAATAAATGCCCATTTTTTTGTTTGAGCGTTGCGCCAACACTCAATTCTATTGAGATGCCATCAATTGGTCCAAAGGTTTGAAATGTTTCGGTAGATGAATGGTACACAAGAACACGACGCTTAGTACTCATCCATATAAGTCCTTGATTATCTATGACTAGACCTCTGATTTCGTCAGAAGGAATGCGACTATTAGTGGTATTAATGGTGGTAATTTGCCCAGTTTTTGGATTAAATTTTTTAATGCCGTCCAAACCATTGGTGAACCAAAAATTACCACTTTTATCTCTATCAATTCCAGAAATATAGCCTCGTTCCTGATGTTCTTTTAAGAAGTGTTGAATGCTATCTGTTTGGGGATTATACTGGTCAATGACTAAAGAGAAAAGCCCATCTCTCGTTTTGCGATAACCAAAGAGCCAGATGTTCCCCGCTTCATCTTCAAATATTTTATCAATACTGCTGCCACCAATAGATTGACTATCATAAGGTTTTTTAGGGTTAAAGGTGAGTCGTTTAATATTTCCGTCGGGTTGAAGAATGGTGACATTATTAAATCTGGTTGGAATCCAGATATTCCCCTTACTATCTTCAAAAACCATGTTGACAGATATGTCTTTTGCTCTTGTAGGGTCTTGAGATGGAACTGGATTTGGTAATAATTGCTTATTGGACGAATTTACAAGCTCAAAATTATCATTCCAATAGCCTAACCATACATTTCCAGCTTGATCGTTTTGTAATGCATGAATATTGTTTGATTTTAAAGGAATGGTCGCTTTTTTTATTTTATTTTGGTCCCTATCCCAAATAAATAAACCTCCATTGTCCATTGTCCCTATCCAGATTTCTTCATTATTTGTCTCTAAAAATGTTTGGATAGATGCATTTGATTTTGCGGACAAAGGAAGCGGATGTGTTTTAAATAGGTGTTTAGAATACGTTACTTTAGTGAGGGTATTATCTCCACCATCGCCACTACACAAAAATATGGTTTGGTCATTGGCCTCAAAAATGTTGAATAAATAATTGGTCGTTAAATTATTTGAATGATTGCTTTGAGTTTCAAAATGAAGTTGTTCATTAATGCTAGGGTCGTATATATTCAATCCACCATTGAACGCTCCTATCCAAAGTCGATTGTAACTATCTTCATGGATAAAAGTGATTTGGCTAAAATTTTTGTTAGGGAAATCTGGATTTAAAACATAAGGCCGACTAATATTCAACTCTTGGTTATTCAGATGGCCATAACTGGTAAAAGTCCCCTTATTTCTGTCCATTAAATGTAATCCAGTTCCCATTGAGCCTACCCAAAAGTTATTGCGACTATCTTCAGCAATAGCTCTTATTCGATTGTCTGTTAAGGTATTAGGTTTATCGGGAAGATGACGAAAATGGGTGAAATTATTTTGCTCCCGATTGTAACGATGTAGGCCACCTTCTGTCGGTGCATAAGCCCAAGGAAAACCTGTTCCTACCCAAATATCTCCTTTCTTATCTTGATAGAGTCCCCAAATTATCGAGCTTTGAAGGGCATTGGGGTCGTTTTTGTCTGCTTTGAAAAACTTTGTTGTATAATTCGTTTTATCAATTACAAAAAGACCTTCGCTTGTACCAGCCCAGATATTATTTTGGTCATCTTCTAAAAGTTGATACACATAGCTATTGATGTATTCGGAATTAGTAGAATCATTTAAAACGGTGATTACTTCTTCTTGGTAGCAATCAAATTTCATTAATCCTCCTCCATAAGAACCAATCCAAAGGAATCCCTCTTTATCAAATAATAGACATTCAATGGAATTTGTGTACATCACATTTTTTGCCGCTAAATCTGCTTGGTAAGATTTAAAAGCTCGACCATCATACTTGAATAAACCATTTTTCGTAGCAAACCATAAAAAATCATTTTCATCTTGTACAATATCCTGTACTTGATTGCTTAATACACCGCCAGGTAGGGTAAACTGTTCAAATTGAAAATTTTCTTTAGATAAACTATTTTGACTAATTGCCGCCGTTGTAAACAGACAAAAACTAATCCAACAATAGCTAAAGATTAATTGTTTTTTGGCAAACACAGTCATATACGAGGATATATATAACCATATAAATTGTAACTGTTTTTGCATTATTGGGCTATAGGAAATCTAAAGAATTAAAATCACAAATATATAAAATACATTAACAGAAATCCTATTTGAACAACGAAAAAAGCACTATCAAAATAGTACCTTGACAATGTTAAATTAAAACAAAATCTATGTGAACGTTTTTTTGACGCTGAAGGACGCAAACTTATTATGACTTTTTTATGTTTTTGAGTGGGTTCGTGTTTTTGACTTGAATTGGATTTTCAGATTTGAACTTGGCTGCTGGTTTTGGTAAATCTAACGGTAGGCTAATTACATCTGGAATCGTACAGTATTTCCCTTCTTCGAAACTGCGTAGAAAACAGATAATTGCCGTCACTAAATCATGCAAGGCACACATAAAAAAAGGTCAGTAACTCTATTGAATTACTGACCTTCTTTAGTTCAACTCTGGAGAGTTGTATTATATTACGCTTATGCTACTTTTTCTTTCTTAGCAGGCATTACTTTTGATCCGCCATTGCCACTTGTTCCACTACCCTTTCGGATTTTTTTCTTCCCTTTGACTTTGGTTGCTTTTTGTACCGCTTTGTAAGCATTGACCACACCACCTGTTACACTTAAAGTTTTGAAAGGAACTTTTTCACCCTCAGAACCTGGCTTAATAACTGTTTGATTCAATGGCACAACTGATTCTTGTAAAATTGCTTTTACTTGGCTAGCCTTTAACTTTGGGAAGTAAGACCGCAAAATAGCTGCAACCCCAGCTACTACAGGCGATGCCATACTCGTACCTTGCAAGTTTTCATATTTATTATCTGGAATAGTAGAATAAATCGCTACGCCTGGTGCAAATAAATCTACATTTTGTTGATCGTAGTTTGAGAAAGTTGCTACTGCATCTTCTCCTCCTTTCCAACTCAATGCACCTACTTCAATCCAGTTTTTAGCATTTCTTTTGCCAAATAATTTTTTCTTGTCGTAGCGATCATTTGGATAATTATTGGTTGGTTCTACCTCCATTGCACTGTTTCCAGCCGCATGAACTAGTAACACATCCTTTTTAGCAGCATATTTAACTGCATCATCTACCACTTTCTTATCCCAAGAAAACCCTTTTCCAAAACTCATATTGATAATAGACGCCCCATTATCTACTGCATATCGAATCGCATTAGCCACATCCTTATCTCTTTCGTCACCATCAGGAACTGCTCTGACAGACATAATTCTAACATTATTAGCTACGCCATTCATCCCTACCCCATTGTCTCTGATTGCACCGATAATACCTGCTACGTGCGTACCATGTCTTGCGTCAGGCCCTCTTACATCATTATTACCATAGCCTTTTTCTGTTTGGTTCGCATAATTATCTCCAATCACTACCCTCGAATCAAAATCTGGATTTAAACCATATTCTAATTGATTAGAAAAGTGATCGATTGCTTCTTGTAATTGGCCATTCATTACTTCCTTCACTTCATCCATAGATTCCACAGATGCACCTTGACCTAATACATCTAGTACGACATTTTGTCCAATGCTCAAAGAACGATTCGTACCTACATCAATCGCTTTAATATTTTCCATATTTGGCGATTTACCATCTAGCACCTTTTCAATTTCATTCAATGCTTCAAGGATAATTGGCTTGATGCTCTCATATTGAGCTAGATTAGCCGTTGCTTTTTCTCTTCCTTCTTCAATCTCTTTCTTCGCCTTCATGAAGATCTCGTACTCTTTTTTATCTTTTCCAGATATTTGAGTAACGCTTTTTCCATCGTACTTAGGTTTTAATTTTTTATAAACCCTAGCTACTTCTAAATTGTCTTCTTTCACGTTTTTTCCGTCCTTTCCTCCGATAAAATTCCAGCCGTGAATATCATCCACATAACCGTTTTTATCATCATCTATCCCATTTCCAGCAATTTCTCCTGGGTTTACCCACATGACATCCTTCAAATCTTCGTGTTCTGCATCGACTCCAGAGTCAATAACTGCCACAATCACTGTTTCACTTTTTTTACCTTTTAATAGAGACGTATACACTTTTTCTGTACTCACTCCTTGCACTTCGGAACTTCCTTTGTCTAAATTAAACCAGTTTTCAGGTACTGAATCTTGCGCGTTCATTACAGTTACCATTAAAAAGGCAAAGGCTAGAACCATCCAATTTCTTACATTCATTTCTTAGTTGATTTTGTATTAAAAAAATTTAAGCATACTTACTAGATCGTCAGGTAAAAGATTAATATTATTAAGACTAGTTTTGTCAACATCTAAATCTGTTGTCCTTCATTAATCCGTTGTATATTTTTATTATACAACGGATTAATGAAGGACAACTGATCCAAGCGTTGACATATTTCT
>CALDTJ010000478.1 GCA_937924145.1 uncultured Saprospiraceae bacterium | reverse complement strand
TTTAATGTTCAAGTCTTTCAGACTTGTAAGGAAGTGCTTAAAATATCACTTCCCCCAATTTTATTGGGGGCTATTCATCTTCAATCCTTTCAGGATTTGATGATTAAAAGATATGGGGTGTCGATAGAATTCTAAATTGTCAGATACGAAAAACCTCGTCAACGTCTAAAATTCGTGGGTAAAAAATCAACGTCTAAATTAGTTAGAAAAAAGTCAACGTCTATCCGTGGAATTTATTTATCAGTGGGGTAAAAAGTCAATGCATAAATCAGCCACATTCGTACCACATGTCACCTACTATTCTTAACCCTAAAATTTATCTAAAAAAATCACACTTTTACCATCAAAATTATCATTTTAGCGTATTCTTTAATGTGTCAAACAATTGGCAGTTAAAGCATCACATTTGGGCGAAACCCTAAAAGTTGTTATTTTCGTGTTTTGCCCTTAAAAAACAAATGAATTAAAGCGTTTCAATTACCTTTGCAACGAGTCAGTTTTGATGAAAAAATAAATTGACGTTTTTTCGTTATTTCTAATAAAACGACCATCAACCAATCACGTATTAATATGAAATTACTTCGACGTATTGTTCTCTTTTTAGTGGCTACATTGGTCACGACCTATACACTTACCGCACAAGATCTCCACAAGTCCTATTTCAACATGATGCCGCTCTCCATCAATCCAGCTTATGCAGGAGATTTTGAAGGGTCTTTTAGGATTAGTGGAATGTATAAAGATCAGAGTGCTACTTGGAAAACACCTTCTTTGTCCATAGATGTACCAATTATTATGGTACGGAAAAGAGATTGGTTGAGTGCAGGAATCTCTATTGATGCGGACTTTGCAGGAGATTTGAGCTATGGATTTACCCGTAGTATGATCTCTGCATCCTATCATTTGTCTTTAGACAAGAAAGGGCTCAATTATTTTGTAGTAGGCGCACAGTTTGGAAGTGATAATTTTAAAATCGCTAGAAATCCACAAGACATCATAGCAGGCTCAAACAGCCAAGATCCAGTCCTAAATTTCGGCGGTGGAGGAACAGGCGGCAATCAAAACGGAAGACAAGATTTACAAAATGCACGGGTCACTAATTTTGGAGTGATGTACCGTTCTCAAGTTGATAAAAATACATTGATAAATATTGGGGCGTCTTACCTTTACTTGATTCGTCAAAGAAACCAAGTTACACAATCAACCAGTACAGGTACGGATAAAAGACCTTCAGAAATTGTTGTACATGGTTTGATGGATAGAAATATTGATAAAAAATTATCTATTCACCCATCATTTTTAGCAAGAGTAAAAGGAAAAGAAGGATCTGAAATAATGGTACAAGCATTAGCAGGTTACTTAATTCGTCCTGACTTAGCATTGAGAATTAAGGGTGGATTAGGCTATGATTTGAATAATGGTCCAGCCTTATTATTAGGTGCAGACTATGGGGAGTGGAAATTTGGAATGTCTTTCGAGATGCCAGTTTCTGGTATTTCTGCTGCTGTTCCTAGTTTTGGTGGCTTTGAAATATCTGCTCAGAAGATTATCAACATTTATAAAAAACCAGCAGTAGATCCAACGATCTGTTGTCCTGATTTATAGAAAAGAAGAGAGATTAGTCCTCGATAGTAATCGGGAGCAGAGAATAAAAAACGCTATAATTTTAAAATCTGGTTAAAATCGAACGCTATAAAACTATCAGAGTAGGAAATAGCGTTTTCAGTAAAAGTCTCGTTTTAATTTAAATAAAAGACATTCTTAAAATAGACAGTAAAAGCACCGTTTTTAATTTTTATTGAATATTTTAATTTTTATTAAAGAAGAATGGTTAATCATAAAAATATGAATCGTTTCATCACTTTCTTGTTCTTGTCCATTTGCTTTTATACAAGTGGTATAGCACAACCCAATACTCGTTCGACTGCTAAAGTAAACTTAGGCGTAGCACAAGATCAAACGGAAAAGCAAGATTATTATCGGGCTTTGGAGTATTACGATTTATACTTCGAAGAAACAAAAGACTACGATGTATATCCTGAAATGGCAAGAATAGCCATGAAGTTGAGAGATTATAAAAAAGCAGAGCGTTATTATAAAGGATATCTAGGTAGTGCGGACGATGATGAGGAAGAAGAGGTAAAAAAGAAAGATGAAGATGAAGAGTTAAATACCTTTCAATATGGTTTAAAGAAGGCAAAAGAAGCCGTAGGCAAGGGAAAATCGGCTATCAAAAAGAAGAAAAATAAAAAGAAGAACAAAAAGAAAAGTAAAAAGGCAAAGGCTAGAGCCAAAGATAAAGCCAAAAAAGAAAAAGAGGAAGAACGAAACGCAAAGGCTGCGGAAAAAGGAATCTTGAAGAAAAAACGAGAACGTAAGCCATTGACACCAGAACAAAAAGAGGATCGGTATGATTACGGTCGAGTCTTGAAAGCAAACGAAAAATTTGAATTGGCAATTGCTCAATTAGAAAAATATGTAGCCGAAGGGACAGATGAAGTAAAAGTAGCATTGGCAAAAAATGAAATAGAAGGGGCTAGATTCGCCATGGAAACAGGTGTTACAGTAGAAGATGGAAAATCAGTAAATGGCATCCAAGTAACGCCAATCAAAAAGTTGAATTCTAAAGAAAGAGAGTATGGTCCGTTTTTGCATAAAGGGGAATTATACTACGCTGCTTTCGGCGATGTCAAAGAGATTATTTCTACGGACGGCGAAACGCCAATGGCCTATGCTCAAATCTATAAGTCTACTAGAAGTGGAGAGGATTGGAGCAAAGGGGAACCTTTAGACACAAAAATTAATAGAGAAGATTACCAAACTTCCTACCCTCATATCGCTCCAGATGGAGAGACCATGTATTTTACTAGAAGTTTGTTGAGAGGTAATAAAGTAGAAATTAGTAAGATCTATTATAGTAAGAGTAAAGGATCAGAATGGGCAGCTCCAAATGAAGTCGTCATTGGTTTCGATGATCTAGACTTCCAAGCATTTCATCCATCTGTAGGAGATTTATTTGGAAAAGAAGTACTATTTTTTGTTTCTGATATGGATGGTGGCGAAGGTGGTCGAGACATTTATTATGCGACTAAAAAAGGAGAGGGAGTTTACGGCGAACCAGTCAACTTGGCATCTGTAAATACACCAGGAGATGAAGAGACTCCTTTTTATAGAAATGGTGCACTTTATTTTAGTTCTAATGGATTAGCAGGTTTTGGTGGTTACGATATTTTTACAACTGTTTGGAACGGAGAGCGATGGAGTCAACCAGAAAATATGGGTGTTGGATATAATACTCCTTTAGATGAAATGTCTTTTTACTTAGATGCCAATGGTGAGACGGGCTTATTGACGTCCAATCGTGCAGGTAGAGGATTTGTGAGTAAAACATCTTGTTTTGATATTTTCTCTATTGTCATTCCTCCAATTCAAGCAAATATTGTAGCGGAAGTATTTAATGGTAAAAAACCATTAAGAGGAGTTACGGTATCAATTGTTGAGATGCAAGGCGACCAAGCTGTAAATCCAAAAGAGAAAAGTAACAAGAAAGCTAACAACTTCGATTTTCCATTAGGTTTGGAAAAGACCTATATGTTGATTGCCAGTAAGAAAGGATTTACTACGGATACTATTACGGTAGCAACTTTGGATTTAAAAGAAAATAAAACCTATACTGGACGATTTGAATTAGCGAAAGCTACTCCCAAAACAGATGGGAATGGAGGTGGTCCAAATGGCGATGGATCGAATGGTGATGGATCAAACGGAGGCGGTGGTCCAGGAGGCATAGGTCCAAATGGGGAAAGGCTAGATGAAAATGGTAATCCTATTCCAGAATTTGAAGAAATAGTTGTTGAGATCAATCAACCAATTCGACTGAATAATATCTTCTACGAATTAGATGATGATAAAATCTTACCTGAATCTGAGGCTGATTTAAGTGTTTTACTAGACCTTATGCAACGTTATCCAGATATGGTGATTGAATTATCTTCTCATACCGATTATCGTGGTAATAATGATTATAATGAAGCCTTATCTCAACGTAGATCTAACTCTGCTAAGAAATGGTTGACGGAAAGAGGCATTGAGCAAGAACGAATTAAATCAGTTGGGTATGGTGAAAAATTACCAGCGACTGTAGATGCAGAAACTACAGCAGAATACCCTTTCTTAACAGAGGGTTGGGTTTTAGATTTTAATTTGGTAAGCAAAATCACGCCAAAGGCAAATAGAGAGGTAGCGCACCAGTTCAATCGTAGAACAGAGTTTAGAATCATTGCTGGACCTACGAATATCAAGATTCAGAAGATGGAAAAGCGATTGAAAAAAGTAGCGGCTCCACCAGCACCTAATAAGACGAATAAAAAGAAGACTACTCGAAAGAAAAAATCTAAAAAGCGTAATACAAACCCAATAGGTGATGTTTTGCCAAAGTCAGGTCCAAAAATGGTTTTTGAATATTCAGAAGTTGATTTTGGTCCAGTCAAGAAAGGTGAAAAGCGAGAGCACGTTTTCGAATTCACTAACAAAGGCGACGAGCCATTGGTTATTGAATTAGTAAGTTCTTGTGATTGCACCACTACTGAATATTCCACAGAACCTGTTGAGCCAGGCCAAAAAGGTACCATCAAAGCGGTTTTTGACAGCTCTAATATGACCAAGGGCGAGAAAATGGATATTGATATTATCTTAGCTAATGAAGACCCTGAAACTGGCTACCAGATTGTAGAGCGAGTATCTTTTATTTTTGAGTTGGTAGAAGAATAGAATTTATTACCAAAAATACACAATCATAAAAACGGTAAGTTGGTGTTCCAGCTTACCGTTTTTTAATGCATTTTAATAAGCCAGTTTCTCTAGTCTAGTCTGAAAAACAAAATTTAAATCCTCTAGATTTAAAGCACACAAATGCCCTAAACCAAAACTCTGAAAAACACAACCTGCATCAATATTCAAAGCTGGTATTTCATCTAGTTCTTTCAAACTTCGAACAATATCCAATTGCTTAGTCGGTGTATGACCATGTACAATAATCTTATTGCCTAGCCAATCCTTATCAATTTCTTCATACCAATATCGAATCCAAATCATGGAAGAAAAGTCGCTCAAAGGGTCCTCACTACTAAAATTCAAACCAGCATGGACTAAAATAA
>CALDTJ010000477.1 GCA_937924145.1 uncultured Saprospiraceae bacterium | reverse complement strand
GGGCGATGCTAAGATTACGCAGTTTGCTTTATTTTTAAATGATAATATTCAAATCGAAGACAAACTGAATATTGATGCAGGTTTGAGGTATGAAACCATTAAGCATAAGGGAGAAAAGGATAGAGGGGTGCCTACTTTTGCGCCTGGAGGAATTGACGATGATGAAACAACTGCCTATAATAACTCGGTCTTATTAGCAGGACAAAAAGATGGGTTTGATTTTAAATATGATTATGTCTCTTGGTCTTTAGGTTTAAATTATTTATTGACCGAAGACCTAGCATTATTTGGTCGTGTATCTAACGGACACAAAGCGCCAGAGATGAATTATTATTTTAATAATTTTGGTGGCGTGCCAATCGACCGAGCTGGAACGGTACAAGATGTCTTGCAAGGAGAATTAGGTTTAAAAGTAATTACACCGAAATTGAGTTTGTTTACTACTGCCTTTTACAGTCAATTAGACGATATTCCTTTTTCAGAATTTGTCTTAGATCAAGAAACGGGTGGAATCTTTTTTACACCGATTTTGTTAAATAAAACAACGACGATTGGATTAGAAGTGGAGGGGAATTTATCGTTATCCAATAATTTTGCTATTAATGTAAAAGCAACCCTACAAAACGCAGAGGCTACTAGATTTGAAGTCTACAATGCCAATGGAACAATTGATGAGGCAGATGATGTGACGATTGACTATTCTGGCAATAAAGTACCGCATAATCCAAATGCGATGCTAGAAATTAGTCCAATTTATAATACTGGGAAAGTTAATATTTTTGCAACTTGGAGATATATGGGCGAGCGAGAAGGAAACGTGGCCAATGCTTTCCAATTACCAGCATTTTCAACGATTAATGCAGGGATTGGGTATCAATTAAACAAGCAAGTTAACGTCTCATTGATTGCCAATAATTTATTCAATTCAACAGGTTTAATGAATTTCTTTGGGCCGAATGAATTTGGTAGTAATTCCAATGCAGCAACCGCAGATTTTATCAATCAAAACCCAAACGCCTCTTTTGTCGTATTTCCTATCAGCCCTCGTTCAATCTTTTTGAAAGTTGGCTATGATTTTTAATAAAAGGTATCAGGTATCGGGTTTCAGGTACTAGGTCAACACCTAGCCTAGCACCCGATACCTGATACCTGATACCTTTACAAAAATGAATAGACTAGACCACCTTTTTGCTACTAAAAAGCAAGACATTTTAAACGTATATTTTACAGCAGGACATCCAAACTTAAATGATACCGAAGAAATCATATTGACTTTGGAAGAATCGGGGGTAGATTTGATTGAATTAGGAATGCCCTATTCTGACCCAATGGCGGATGGGCCTACAATCCAAGATAGTAGTACCGTTGCTTTGAAGAATGGGATGAATGTGGAGTTATTATTTGAGCAAGTAAAATCTGTTCGAGAGAAAACGCAGATTCCATTGATTATGATGGGTTATTTTAATCAAGTAATGCAATTTGGAGAAGAGCGTTTTTTTAGAAAATGCGCAGAAGTAGGAGTTGATGGATTAATCTTACCAGACTTACCTGTTTACGTTTTTGAAGAAAAATACAGCGCATTATTTGAAGAATTAGGTTTGCGGATTAGTTTCTTAATCAGTCCCCAAACAAGTGAAGAACGAATTAGACAAATAGATAAACTTGCGAAAGGATTTATTTATATGGTGTCAAGTTCCTCGATTACAGGTGCCAAATCTGGTATCTCGGATGAGCAAATGGCTTATTTTAATCGCATTAATGACATGCAATTAAAAAATCCTAGATTAATAGGTTTCGGAATTTCTGACCATGCGACTTATTCAACAGCGTGTCAGTTCAGCAGTGGAGCAATTATCGGAAGTGCTTTTATTAGAACTTTAGATAAGGCAACTGATTTAAAGGCTGCCATCAAAGGATTTGTGGAGATGGTTCGAGAATCAGAAACTGTAGCTTAGGCTTTTAGGCTGAGCATGTCGCTTTTGCAAATTATACATGCTCAGTCTAAAAGGCTAAGCTACGAAATAGCTAAGCTACGGTCATTTACAAATCGTAAAATCGCCTAAAACAAAACGGTTTTCCGACAAGGAACAACCTACCTTTAGGCAATGAGCAACACTTTCCGAAATAGTTATTTATTTGCCGCCATCATAACCGTATTAGGCGCTATTCTTTTTTCTACAAAAGCGGTAGTCGTCAAATTAGCTTACCAATACCCAATTGATAGCCTTTCTTTATTAGCACTGCGGATGCTATTTTCTCTACCTTTTTTCATTGGAACGCTAGTATTTCAAAAAAGTGTGCAAGACCAAATGCCTATTCTACGAAATGATTGGTGGAAAATGGCAGCCGTTGGAATGAGTGGTTTTTATTGTGCCAGTTACTTAGATTTTCTTGGACTCCAATATATTTCTGCCAGTTTAGAACGGATGGTTTTATACATCTATCCAACTTTGGTTTTAATCATTTCAGCGATTGCCTTTAAAAAGAAAATTACCCGAATTCAATACATCGCCTTAATACTTTCCTACATTGGCGTTGCGATTATTTTCTCAGGAAAAATATCTACAGTTGGGAATAGTAATCCATTATTAGGTGCCCTGCTGGTATTTTTTGCCGCTTTGACTTATGCCATTTTTTTGGTAGGAAGTGGACAAATGTTACCAAGAATTGGGACTCGGAGATTTACTTCTTATTCGATGATTGCTGCGGCAATAGCGGTGCTGTTAACGAATACCATCATCAACGGCTTTGATTTATTAAAATATCCTTTAGAAATATACGGTTTAGCCTTATTTATGGCAGTCTTTGCAACTGTAGTTCCAACTTTTATGATTGCAGAGGGTATTAGAATTATAGGAGCTAATAACTCTTCAATTATTGGAGCAATTGGGCCGGTATCTACGATTATTTTAGCTTACTTTATTTTAGGGGAGCGTTTATATCCCATACAAATATTAGGAACACTCTTTGTAATTTCTGGTGTTTTGATAATTACTTTAAATAAAAATAAACAGAAGACCGTCGCTGAAAAAATCGCAAAAGCATAGGGTTTTACAAAGAACTAAGTTTACGTATTTTTGTTTTTAGTTTGGATGAAATAGCTACTAGCCCTCGAAGGGCTGGCAGCTATTGCGACCAAGAATAAATTATTAAGTTGCGGGAATAAACTCGCAACCCGTAACTCGCAACTCGAATCATGAAAATAGCTGTAGCGCAATTAAACTTTCACGTAGGTAATTTTGAAGGCAATCTTAATAAGATGTTAGCCGCTGTAAAAACTGCTAAAAAGCAAAAAGCAGATATTGTCTGTTTTAGTGAACTAGCGACGACTGCCTACCCTCCAAGAGATTTTGTAGAATTTGATGATTTTGTAGACCAAGCGGAAGAAACCGTTAATAAATTAGCCAAAGCAGCCAAAGGCATTGCCATAATCGTTGGTTCGATCAGTAGAAATCCAGTGATTGAAGGAAAAGATTTATACAACTCTGCCTATTTTTTAGAAAATGGAAAGGTCAAAGAAGTAAGACACAAAGCACTCTTGCCGACCTACGATATTTTTGACGAGTACCGCTATTTTGAACCAGCGAATGAATTCAAAATTGTCAAATTCAAAGGCAAAAAAATCGCTTTGACCATTTGTGAAGATATGTGGAATCTGGGTAATGAAAATCCGTTATACACGGTGTGTCCAATGGATGAATTAATGCCACAAAAGCCAGATTTGATGATTAATGTCTCGGCATCGCCTTTCGCCTACGATCATGCGCAAGAACGGATTGACGTCTTAAAAGCAAATGTAGATAAATACAAATTACCACTTTTTTATATCAATCACTCTGGTGCTCAAACTGAAGTTATTTTTGATGGTGGATCAATCGTGATGTCGCCAGACGGAAAGGTATTTGAAGAATTACCCTATTTCGAAGAATGCGTCAAAACCTACAATTTAGAAGAGGTAGAAAAAGGAGGAAAGGTATCTGAACAACCTAAAGACAAAATGCAATTAATTCATGATAGCATTATTTTAGGTATCAAAGATTACTTTGGAAAACTAGGTTTTAAACGGGCCATTTTTGGTTTGTCAGGAGGAATAGATTCTGCGGTAACGGCTGTATTAGCAGCAAGAGCATTAGGCGAGGATAATGTAAGAGCAGTATTGATGCCTTCTGAATTTTCGTCGGATCACTCAATAAATGATGCTAGAGAGTTAGCCAAAAACTTAGGTATTCAATACGATATTATCCCTATCCAAAAGGCGTACGAGTCGTTTAAAGAATTATTATATCCTCACTTTTTAGGCACTTCTTTTGGCATTGCGGAAGAGAATATTCAAGCTAGAACTAGAGGAGTATTATTAATGGCGATGTCCAATAAATTTGGAAATATTTTACTAAATACTTCTAATAAAAGTGAGGCGGCAGTTGGATATGGAACTTTGTATGGAGATATGTGTGGAGGTTTGTCCGTCATAGCAGATGTTTACAAAACAGATGTCTTTGCTTTAGCGAGATTTATCAATAAGGACGGAGAAGTGATCCCTGAGAATACCATTACGAAACCACCATCCGCCGAATTGCGCCCAGATCAAAAGGATTCGGATAGTTTGCCAGACTATGCTATTCTGGATGAAATCCTTTATCAATACATCGAAAAACAGCAAGGGCCCAAAGAAATTATAGAAATGGGCTTTGATGAAAAATTAGTTAGGCGTATTCTTCGTTTGGTCAATATCAACGAATTTAAACGTTATCAAACGCCACCAATACTAAGAGTTTCTTCTAAGGCGTTTGGAATGGGACGCCGCATGCCGATTGTGGGGAAATATTTATCTTAAAGTTTTTACCACGTAGTCACATAGTAAAACACATAGTTCACAATAGTTTTATTTATTAGATGTTGACCGAGCAGTAGCATTTTTGCTAAGCTAACTTAGAAAATTAATTCAATTCTAGCTTAGCAAAAATGCTAACGCTCGAAATTGTCAAAGCTAATGCTCGAAAACTATGTGAACTATGTGCCTTCACTATGTGACTATGTGGTAAATAGAAAATCCATCAATGACCAAGCAACTTCTGTTTATCCTACTTTTATTATCACAATTATTATTAGTTAGCTGTGGCGAAAGCTACGTCTTCGAAAAAGCCTACGAAATAGAAAAAGAAGAGTGGAGGTATGCGAATACCTTAGATTATGCATTTGAAATAACAGATACGACTAAAATCTATAATCTACTTTTGGAAGTCCAGCACTCCGTCGATTATTCCTACCAAAATTGCTACTTTAAAATTTATACTAAATTTCCATCAGGAGAAAAAACTGAGCAACTGTTATCCGTAGATTTAGCGGACGGAGTTGGACGGTGGCAAGGCGAGTGTAGTGGTGAATCTTGTACTACTTTATTTGATATTCAGAAACAATCTTTCTTTAATGCTTTGGGGACACATACGATTACTTTAGAGCAATATATGCGAAAAGACCCTTTGACCGGTATTCAAAATTTGGCTGTCAAATTAGAGGATACTGGATTAACTCGATAAAAAATAAAAAAATGACTGTAGAAGAAATTAGAGAAATGTTATATAATGAGGTGTTAGTAGATTGCAAAGATGAAGGAGAACAAAAAATGAGTTGGTTTTACTATGCTCAAGATGAATTAGAGTTTCCATTTGACGCTGAAATTAAGTTAAAAAGAGCGAATGGAAAAGTAGAAAAGAAAAAAGTTGAAATATTACGTTTAGCAACAGATGACTCGAATTTTGATAGAGGGTTTGATTTAAAAGTTGAGCTAGAATTAGAAGGTTATATCATTGAAGTATCACTTTCTAAACTAAACAACATAGAAGACTTGGGTAAAAATGACCAAATAGTTGAGGCTTGGAAATATTGGGTAACTCACTAAGATTCCTCACTTCAATCGTTCTAACGCCTCTTTAGCTCGCACAAATTCAGGGTTAAAATTTAAAGCATTTTGATAATCTGCTTTAGCAGCAATAATATTACCTTGCATTTCTTCTATCAATCCACGGTAATAATAGGCAATGATATAAGTAGGAGAGGTTTCTACAGCCATATTAAAATGCGTCTTAGCTTTTGCCAAAGAATCCATTTCTAAATAAATAATGCCCGTATTAAATAAGGATTCTGAATAATCGGGGTCAATGCTATTTATTTTTTTATAAGTTTCGATGGCTGCTTGTCGCTCATTAGAGAAATGTAAGAACTCAGCTTGAGCATGCAAAGCCGTAATATTTTGTGGAGCGACACTTACGGCATTTTCAAAATAGACCTTCGCTAAATTACTGCCTTTTGCTGCGTGTAATTGTCCCAAATTAATCCAAGCATCTACTAAATCTGGATTGTTTTCTACAGCCGTTTGAAAAGCACCAATAGCTTTGTCATTATTACCTTGTTCCTTAAAATTCATGCCCAACATAAAGTAAGCCTCTGCATTTAATTGCTCCAATTTCAAAATTTCATTGACCGTATTTATAGACCGATCATATTGCTTTAGTATCAATTGAAATTCGGCTAATTTTAAAAGTGTTGGAATTCTTTGAGGATAAAGTGTTGCTGCTTTCAGCATCGTACTCATTGCCTCATAAGATTTGTAATAATCTAGATAAACATCTGCCAATAAGTGTAAGTAATCGACATTGGTAGAATCGATACTCAATGCTTTTTGTAAATCTGCAATCGCCTCATCATAGCCTTCGTTTTGGTAAAACATATCCGCACGTTTGACATAGAGAGTCGGGTCGTTAGGCGTCTGGGAAATAGCAACTGACAGCCCATCAATAGCAGGATTTCCAGTTGTTGGTAAGTTGGCTGCTTGTTCAGATGATGGATTATTAGAAGAATTTTGGCAAGCAGTAAAGAACAAGCTAAACGCTATGATTGTTAGTAGAAAAAATCGGTACATATACTTTTTTACTTATTTGATAAGTGTAAAAGTAGGAGATACTTTCAAAGTATCTCCTACTTTAAGCCAACTAAAAAACGAATAGACGACTATTTTTATTTCTATCCAATATCTTTACAGCAATTCTTGATAAAATGAAATTTATAAAAATGAAAAAATACTTATTGATTCTTTGCTTATTTTCTATAATTAGTTGTGGAGATAATACTTCTTCTACTGCGAAAAAGACACCTACTACACCTGCTCCAAAAACGACGGAGGTTGCACCAAAACCAGCTGCAACCGCTAAAAAGAAAACAATTGTCTTTTTTGGCAATAGCTTAACGGCAGCTTATGGTTTAGATCCATCACAGGGATTTGTAGGCTTGATTGGTCAGCGAATTGATTCTTTAGGCTTAGATTATAAAGTCGTGAATGCAGGTCTTAGTGGAGAAACTTCTGCGGGGGGAAATAGTCGAGTTGATTGGATTTTACGACAGAAAATAGATGTTTTTGTTTTGGAGTTGGGAGCGAATGATGGGTTGAGAGGAACTTCTACGGAAGAGACGTATAAAAACTTAAATGCTATTATTAGGAAAGTCAAAACGAAATACCCAGAGGTGAAAATACTAATTTGTGCAATGGAGGCAATGCCAAATATGGGCGAGAAATTTACAACTGAATTTAGAGGTATTTTCTCAAAATTGGCTAAAGAAAATAATGCGACTTTAATTCCTTTCTTTTTAAGCAATGTTGGTGGTATTCCTGAGTTAAATCAAGCAGATGGAATTCA
>CALDTJ010000476.1 GCA_937924145.1 uncultured Saprospiraceae bacterium | reverse complement strand
TTACGGGGGTCCAATTGGAGATAAATTGCTCTACCCTATTCGAATGCTCGTTACCTTTCTGCACGAATTTGGACATGCCTTCGGTGCGCTCATCACGGGAGGAAGTGTGGCTAACTTAGAGATTCGCCCCGATGGTAGTGGAGTTTGTTGGACCGCAGGTGGCAATCGAGCCATTATTTTAATGGGCGGTTATATTGGCAGTGCTATTTTTGGAAATTTATTATTCTACATCGGTACTCGTAATAATCCGACTTTAGCAAAAGTAACTACCTATGTTTTAGGAGCTATTATGGTGTTTGTCGGCTTAGTTTGGTTTACTTCTTTATTCACAACGGGTATGCTATTTCTTTTCGCTTTAACACTCTTTTTCATTGCTAGTAAAACCAATTTTGACTCAGATATTTTGATGTTTTTTGGCTTGGCTAGTATTCTCTACATTATCCAAGATTTCAATGTTGGGCCGACTTCTGATTTGGCTCAATATGCTGATTTATTTGTGATTGTTCCTGCTGGAATGTGGATGTATATTTGGTTGGGCGTTGCTTTGTTGTTGTTCTTTTATAATGTGCGGTTGATTTTTCGGCAATCTGCTTAAAGATTTTGCAAAAATAAACCGATGGTTCAAGTCTCCAGACTTGTACCTAATATCCAAGTCGTCTCCTGACGACAACAATTAACCGCAATAAAGAGTCGTCAGAGACGATAGGAATATTGATTTCTAGTCTGGAGACTAGAAATATCGGGTTGGGCGTTGCTTTGTTGTTGTTCTTTTACAATATTCGGTTGATTTTTCGGCAGTCGGCTTAAGGGTTTTTCAAAAATAAACTAGGTAACTCACTAGATAGGATTGGATCACTAATTTGACATGAAACCGCTTGCGGATGAGAAAGCCAACGGTTGCTTTGTTAGATGTGCTCTAGGTCGTGTACATTATACTTCTGTCAATAATATTACTAATCATTTTCTTTTTGAGTAGAAAGTATAAGCTAAGGAAGTTGTAAATAAATAAGTATAACCATAAATTAAACACCTAAAAAATGCTTGAAAACAAAAAAGTAACTGTAGAGAAATATAGCCAAATCAACAACATCTTTTTGATATTTTGGCCTATACTATTCTTTCTCATGATTTTTAGTGATAAATATTTTGCTGAAAAAAGGGAAGTTCATGCAAGGCGACAGGATGATTTGGTTGCCAGTCTTATCAGTAATCAATTCTACTTTGGTTCAAAATTAAAAGCACTTACTGATACAGATTTTCAGTACGTATATTTACGAGGCACTAAAGAACTGTCCAACGCAAAGGTTGCTATCATTATAAAATCCGTCCACTAGAAAAAGTTATTTAGATATTGGGAATCTACCGATCATTAGTCCAGAAAAGCAATATCAGTTGTGGGTCGTCATTGAAGGTAAATATGTCAATAACGGTTTATTCGATAGGTCTAGAGAAACATTTGAGTTTTGGGAAGTGCCATTTTTCGAAAATGTAGAACGGTATCTAATTAGTTTAGAACCCAAAGGAGGAAATAAACAGCCAACCTTAGAAACTATTGTTTGTGAGCAAACCAATTAGCGATGATGGAAATGCTACCCCAAAGATTTTCTCCAAGATTAAAACCAAAAAAGTCCTAAAACATAAATTCGGACTTCCGACTTTACCTATCTGGACTTTTGGCCTACCTTTTTTTCCTATATTTGACACATCAGTCAAGATTATAACTTATCAAATATTACTTGTGTAAAAGTACTTAATAATTTTTACGCCATGCAAAGAGCAAAATTTTTATTAGCCTTTATTTTACCAATCACCTCCATTTACGGATTCACCTATGATGGGTGGCACTGCCTAGTCCCATTATTCATCATTTTTATAGTATTTCCTTTGTTGGAATTATTCCTGCCTGTGGACGCTGCTAACCTAGAAGAAAAAATGGATGCCGATGAACAAAATTCCAGCTACTACGATTGGCTATTATACTTTGCAGTACCTGTCTATTTGGGGACTTTTATTTATTTTTTAGTAGTGATGCCGCATACGCCCTTTGGAACATTGGAGTTTTGGTGTCGCGTGCTTTCCATGGGACTCATCTGTGGCATTTTTGGTTTTAATATCGGACACGAATTAAGTCACCGAGCCAATGAGCCGTTCGATTATTTTTTAGGTCAAATTAATCTATTAACTGTTCTAAATTTGCATTTTATCCCATATCATATGGGTGGGCATCATCGAAATGTGGGCAAACCTTCTGATCCATCTACAGCTTATAAAGGCGAGTGGTTGTATACTTTTTGGTTTAGATCACAAATTGGTGGCTATTTTCAAGCATGGCAAATAGAAAATGAGCGAACCCAGCACCAAGGTCACGCTATTTGCTCTTTACACAATCGAATGGTCCGATATTTTTTAATTACGATGACTTATTTAGGCTTACTTTATTTCGGCTTAGGTCAACCATTATTTTTAATTTACTTGGTGGTAGTCGGCATCAGTATTGCGTTGCTGGAAACCATCAATTATATCGAACATTACGGTTTGAAACGACAACAGCATCAAAAAGGGTATTTTGAACCTGTTCGACATCATCATTCGTGGAATTCTGATCACCTTTTTGGTAGAGCTTTGATGTTTAATTTATCCAGACATTCTGACCATCACTATAATGGAAGTGCTAAATATCAAGCATTAAAATCGCTACCCAATACCCCTCAGATGCCAACAGGATATCCTGGTATGGTTGTTTTGGCGTTGATCCCTCCTCTTTGGTTTTGGGTGATGAATCATAGATTAAGCAGTATTTCACTTTTCCAGTCTGCTTAAATTTTTAATTTAATGCGTTTTGAATTTTTGTCCCTCACCGATGGTTCAAGTCTCCAGACTTGGACCTAATATCCAAGTCGTCTCCTGACGACAACACTTAACGGCAATAAAGAGTCGTCAGAGACGACCCGAATATTGATTTCTAGTCTGGAGACTAGAAATATCGAATTCAACTTATTACCTTCGCAGCGATTATTTTGTCGTTCACCAATATTATCAAAAATGACTACACTCCGATTTTTCAAACAAACCTGTTTGGCAATTACCCTGCTCTTTACTTTTTCAATGCTTACTGCACAAGTAAAACTAATAGAAGACCGCTTTGCCTTCGAACCCGAATTAACCTATGATCAAAATATTCCTTCTCCCGCTGATGTTTTAGGCTACAAACTCGGCGAACGTTTTACAGAATACGCTGCCACAGTGGATTATATGCGCAAATTAGCAGCCGCCTCTGACCGAATTACAATCGGTAACTACGGCGAAACTTACGAAGGTAGACCCTTAATTTATTTGGTCATCACTTCCGCTAAAAATCAAGGAAATATCGAAGCGATTCGACAAAACAACCTCAAATTGGCTGATCCGATGTCAACCAATGCCACCGAGGCAGCAGCGATTATGAAGGACAATCCTATCGTCGTTTCTTTTAGTTATAATATTCATGGCAACGAGGCATCTTCAACGGAGGCGGCTAAGCAAGTGGCATATCGACTAGCTGCGGCAACCGATGCTGCAACGGCAGAAATGCTAGACGACTTGGTGTTTATCATGTACCCATGTATCAATCCAGATGGTCGTTCTCGCTATGTGAGTTGGTACAATAGTATGGCTAGAGAGGTAGTTGGTTTTGAACCAAAAGATTTAGAACATTATGCGCCTTGGCCGAATGGTCGAACGAATCACTACTGGTTTGATTTGAACAGAGATTGGATTTGGGGGGTACACCCTGAGTCTAGAGGACATACCAAAATTTATCAAGAATGGATGCCACAAGTTCACACCGATTATCACGAACAAGGCTATAATAGCAACTATTTCACCATGCCTGGGACTACTCCCAGAAATCAATTGTTACCAGACCAATACGAGGCGTTGAGTGATACTTTTGGAATGGCAAATATTGCCGCTTTTGATCGTCATAAAATTGGCTATTTCACCCGAGAGGCTTTTGATTTTTATTATCCTGGTTATGGATCTTCGTACCCAAGTGTGATGGGTGCGATAGGGATGTTGGTGGAACAAGGTGGTATCGGTGGTGGACGAGCGATTGAAACATCAGACGGGACGATTCTAACTATTCGTCAACGATTATTTGACCATTATTTGACGTCCATTGCGACTTTACAAAAAGCAGTGGAACGAAAGGATATTCTACAAAAATATACCTACGATGCACTCAACCCTAGAAATGCAAAAGATCCAACAAAGGCATATATCCTTCCCGACAATGATGATAATTATCTAAAACAGGTGATTGAAATTTTATTGAGACAAGGCATCAAAGTGGAACAAGCAACAGCTAATTTTTCTGCCTCGAATGTACGAAATTATCGAGATGGCAAAAGCACTACTAAAACCTTCCAAAAAGGTACTTATATCGTCTCTTGCAATCAACCACGACATTTATTTATCAATAGTATTTTGTCTCCTGTGATGGCGATTGAAGATTCGGTGATGTACGATATGTCTACTTGGGCAGCGCCTTTGGCGTACAATTTAGATGCATACCAAAGTAATAGGGCATTGTCTGTCAAAACAAGTCCAGTGACCGTAGCACCTACCTACCAAAAAGGCATCAATGGCATGGGGGCTACTTATGCTTATACGATTGACTGGAAACAACAAAATGCACCAAAGGCATTAGCGATGCTTTGGCAGAAAAAATATAGGGTGCGGTCTGCTCGAAAAACGTTCAACGATGGCAAAAAAGAGTATTCAGAAGGCTCATTAATTGTTTTGTTGGGTAGAAATTTGGACAAAGCCGATCAGATCCAAAAAGACATGGTTGAAATTGCCGAAAAGGCGAATGTCCTTATTGACGGGCATAACACGGGCAGAATGAGCAGTGGAATTGATTTGGTGTCCAATAATACTCGCCCTGTGAAACAACCTAAGGTAGCGATGTTAGTCGAACCACCTTTTAATACTTATACTTCGGGTCAATTATATTTCTTATTCGACCAAATAACCGCCTTACCCGTTGAGCGAATTAGAACGTCTATGTTCAAACAAACGGCTGTTCCTAAAATGGGTAGTCGTTATGGTTATGCGGATTTGCATGATTATGATGTCCTAATTTTACCAGGTGGAGGTAGCTCTTTAAATAAATTATTTGGCAAAGATCAAATCAAAGAAATCAGAAATTGGGTCAGTGCAGGTGGTGTTTTAATCGGTACCGAAAGTGCAGCGCATTTTCTAACTAAAAAAAGTTCTGGTTTGACCAATGTTGAATTACTGAGGGCACCTAAAGATTCTACCGAGATTGCCAAGTTCGTACCTTATGCGGATCGTAGAGATTATGGTGGCAAAAAGAATATTCCAGGGGCAGCGATGAATGCGACTTTAGATACGACTAACCCGTTGGCGTTTGGTATGTCCAGAGATTTATATTCTTTAAAATTTGGCTCTGATGCTTTGAAACCGAATGCTGGTTTTCAAACGGTCGGTCGCTATGCGGAATACCCAAATTTACTAGCCTCTGGTTATGCGAATTCTGATAATTTAAAACGGATGGCTGGCAATGCTTTTGCAGGCGTGCAACCAATTGGTCGTGGAAAAGTCGTCTTTTTGATGGATAATACGCAATATCGGATGTTTTGGCGTGGGCCAAGTCGGATGATGCAGAATGCAGTGATGTTGGTTGGGGGGATGTAAGACTGGTTGCTAGTTGCTGGTTGCTGGTTTCGAGCGGAACTAGCAACCAGCAACTAGCAACTACTAAAACTTCACCGCATATCGCAAACTAGGAAAAATCGGCAAGCCAATAAAATTCTCAGAAGTCCCTTGTTCTGGATTGTCTAAGTCTGTATATCGAACAGAAAAGAGTGGATTCTTTCTATTGTAAATATTTCTTATACCGAAAGTTAAGTAATGATCCACTTTGGGTTTGGGCCAATGCCAATTGAAATTAACATCAAGGTGATGATTCGGTGGCAGTTGGAAAGTATTCAACTCATTGACACCATCTCCTACGTCTAATTGAAAAATATCAAACTGGGTGGCATTACCGTAAACTTCGATGACTCTTGGGGTGGTAAATTGACCAGAACCATAAGTCCAAGCAGTGAATACATTAAATTTTGGACTAAACTTCATGGACAAACCAATCTTTAATTCATGGTCTCGATTGTATCGAAATGGAAAACGTTCGTTATTGCTCAATCCTTCAAATTTACGCTCTGCTTTTGAATACGTATAATTTATATAACCATTAACCCGTCCTTTATTTCGTTGTAGTGACAACTCTACGCCCCTATTCCATCCTTCCCCAAAAGTGACTTGGTTCTCCCAATCAAAATTAGCTCCTTCATCTCGTAAAAACTCTTCAAAACCAGCACTATAGGTAATAAGGTTATTCAGTTTTTTATAATATATCTCTGCTCCAAATACAAAATTAGCAGGTAATTGCCAGTCCGTTCCTAATAAGATTTGACTAGCGTTTTGAGGTTGTATTTGCTGAGTAGAGGGTACCCATAAATCAAACGGCATACTGATTCCTGCGGGGCTCAAAACGTGCAAGAACTGTCCCATTCGACTATATGCGGCAAATAACTTTCCATTTTGATTAATTTGATATTGCATAGAAAGTCGAGGTTGGAAAGACATCCATGCGGCATTGTCTGCTACAAAAACAGCATTATGAAAACCAACCTGTGCTTGTAATTTATCCGATATTTGAATATCATCTTCGAAATAAAAATTTAATTCTGTAGCAAAATATTGAGCATCTTGCAAGACTAAATCTTGCTGAAAATAGTCGGTTCCAAAATCAAATTGAAAATCTTCTTGCTCAAATTCGGCAAAACTAAAAACAGGTTCAAAGTTACGTCCTAATAATCCACCACCAAATTTGAAATGATGCTTGGAATTTTTAATGTAATCAAAGTCCACCTTAATAGCTATATCTTCTATTCTTGAATAAAACTCGTATTGTTCCACTACCGAAAATTCCCGATCAATATCTTCAAATTCAGATTCTGCTGTTCCAAATAAATTAAAACCAAATTGACTGTAAGTGGCAGTTACATTCGAAAAAACTTTGTTTGTCCAAACTCTATTCCATCTAGTTGATAAAATAGTATTGCCCCAATTGATATCAATATAATTACGCTGATTGTCTAATAAAATATCCATTGAGGTAGAATCAATTTCATTGTTGGATAAATTAAAATTATCGTTGACGGAACTACTCGTTTTCAAATTATCTGCGCCATTATAAAAACTAACATACAGCCGATCTTTCGCCGATAACTTATGATTGACTTTTGCATTAATATCATAAAAGTAATAGCCAAACTTGGATATATCTTCTCCTTTAGCATCTTCCTCTTCTACTATGGCATTAAATATCGGGTCTAAATGCGTTCTACGACCTGAAACTATGAAGGAAGTTGTATCCTTTTTAATCGGTCCTTCGATAAATGCACTCGTTGCAAATAGGCTAATGGCACCACCTCCTCTGAAAGTTTTAGCATTTCCCTCTTTTGTTTGAATATCTACCACTGAGGACAATCGACCACCATATCTTGACGGAAATTTTCCTTTATATAATCGAGCACTTTTGACAATATTATCATTGAAAATCGAAAATAAGCCGAGTGCATGCGTCACACTATAAACGGGTACACCATCTAGTAATACCAGGTTCTGGTCCGATTCTCCGCCCCTGACATGCGTCCCTCCAAAACTCCCACTCCCTGATTGTACACCAGGTAAAGATTGGAAGTATCGCATAATATCTGGTTCTCCGCCGATTGAAGGAATCTTGTCTAATTTTCCTGCGGCATAATTCGGCGCATCGACTACGGATAGCCCTTCTTTGACAGCATATTTCTCATCGACTACCACAATTTCTTCTAAGGTAATAGCTGCTTTCAGTGGCACGTTGAATCGAAGATGTTTGCGTATATTGATGTTATATTTTCGGGAATTAAAACCAAGGTAAGAAAAGCTCAAACTGGCACGACCTCTAGGAATGGATAAACTATAAAAGCCATATTCGTTGGTTGTCGTTCCTTTGCCAGAACTACCATCATAGACGGTCGCTGCGACCAATCGTTCTCCCGATAAACTGTCTTCGACAAAGCCGCTAATGGTATAAATTGGTGGTGGTTTTTCGTATAATTCAATTCGATTATCTCGCCATTTAAAGCCAATTTCGGTGTTTTTTAAACACTCATCGAGCAAAAATTTAACCGACTTATTTTGATATTGAAAAGTTACGAGGTCTTCCGAATCGAATAGCCTACTTTGGAAAGAGATACTTAAATCCACTTTTTCACAAAGCGAAATGATGGCATCTGAAACAGGGGTGTTTTCTACAGAAAAATTGATGCGTTGTTCCATAACTGATTGCCCTATCACATTGATAGACAGTAGTATACCAGCCAGTATCATCGGAATGCTACGCATTTTTTTTTGTTTCGGGTGATTTCTTCGGTACTTGACGAATACCGTGATTGGATTACAGGGTCACTTCAAGTGCCCCCGTAATTTTTTTAAAATCAGACCAGCACTTCAAGTGGAATGTCGTCAACTTAGTGGATAATACTTATGCAATTAAAGTTTCGGGGGCACTGAAAGTGACCCCGAAACACTACTGCGACTTGTATTTATTTACAGGTTCCTCCTATTAATTCGAAAGAAGTATTTCCTAGCTCTTTTAGTTCCATTCCAAAATCTTTAGAAATAGTATCTAAAATTTCTTTAATTCCTTGACTAACTTTGAATAATCCACCCATTTCACAACTACTCAAATTCGTATTTTCTAATTGAATACTCACATCAAATTGGTTAGACAAATCAGCTATCACTTCTTTCAATGGACTATTTTTAAAGACTAATTTATCACTATGCCATGCCATTTCATTCATATCCATTTCCTCACTTTGAACTATCTTATTATTAGACGCCTCATATACCCCTTTTTGGTTGGCTACTAATTCTACTTTTTTACTTCCTTCTGTATTTTCTAATCTTACTTTACCTGTTTTTACGACTACTTCTGTCGCCGTTTCTGCAATTTTTGCACGTACATTAAAAGAAGTTCCAAGTACGGTTACTTTGGCTTTATTCGTTGTGATAATAAATGGCTTGACTGCATTTTTAGCCACTTCAAAAAATGCCTCTCCTGTCAATTCTACCGATCTTGTATCTGCCGTAAAAGCTGCTGGATAACTTAAACTACTGTGTTCATTTAAGTACACCTTGGTACCATCCGCTAGTTGAATCGTCTGTTTGTCTTGGTTGCCTGTTTCTACCGCTAACATTTCAGTGCCCGCAGTTGTCGGATTACTTGTAAACCAGAATCCTACGGCTAGGGCGATGACTGCCACAGATGCCCAACCTATCCAACGAGTAGAAGATTTTTCACCCATTTTCACGACTTTGCCGATCGGCTGATGGGCTACTCGTAAGTTATCTTTTGGCATGGACTCCATTTGTGCATCCAACTCGATTCTTTGTTGCAATGCCTTAAAATCTCCTGCTAGATCTAACTCCACGTCAGTATTGGACTCGTAATTTTCTACAGCCGCCCAATCTTCTTCCATTTCTTTGACTAGCTGCCCATTTTCAGCAGATTGACTCTCCCAAACGTCCAGTACAGACTGTTCTTCCAGCGAAATGTCGCCTTTGAGTTTCTTAATAATTAAAGATATGTAGTTATTTTTTGCCATTTATTCGTGAGTCATTTGTCAATGAGCGTAGTGTCCTTAGTTAGACCTGTCAGATTTTGAAAACCTGACAAGTCTGCTAAAAATTCATACTATCCACTGACTATTTTTTTGATTACTATTACATCTCGGAGACAGTTAGAAATAGACTATCCCCTATTTATTTATATTTTTTTCTAAAAAATGTTTAATAGAAGACAAATCAAACCTAAAGCATTATGTTCTTTTACTGCTGCTCTCACAATTTTCAATGCTTTAGTGATCTGATTTTCAATGGTTTTGGTAGAAATTCCCAATTTTGCAGCAATTTCTTTGTGCGATAAATCTTCGAATCGACTGAGCATAAAAATAGCCTTACATTTTTCGGGCAAACCGTCTATTGCACTATTAATAGCTGATTTTAAATCGGCTGCTTCTAATGATCTTTGGGCAGAAATTGACTTGTCGGGTGTCTGTGCATCAAAGTTTTCATCTCCAAAATCAAACCGCTTTTGGGTCTTGATATAGTTTAATGAACGATTGACTACTGCTCTACGTAGGTAAGATTTTAGAGAAGATTGGATATCCAATTGCCCCCGTTTTTTCCATAATTCAAAAAAGACATCCTGTACTAAATCTTTCGCCTTCTCATTATCACTCGTAATATTATACCCCGTTACTACCAAGTATTTGTAGTAATGCGTAAAGATATGCTGCAAAGCGGATTGATCTCCTGCTTTGAGCGATTTTAGCCATGCTTTTTCTTCGATGGAAATTGGTTGGAGCATTAACAGTTACTATTTTTTAAAATCAATGTACTATAGGTACATAGGCGCAAAGGTAGAAAAAAAGGGAACTAGTTGCTAGTTGCTAGTTGCTGGTTGCTAGTTGCTGGTTGCTAGTTGCTAGTTGCTGGTTGCTAGTTGCCAAGCTGTTGTGCTCTTTGTTTATCGGCATTAGCGTTGGCCGTTTCTCCCAATACTTCGTAGACTCTTGCTCGTTCTTGATAGTAAGACCCATTTTGAGCATCTGCTTGAATTGCTTTATTGTAAGCATCCAAAGCAGCCCTGATATCTCCTAGCGCACTTCTCATGAGTCCTTTTCTAAACCAACCATCACCGTATTCAGGATGCACTAATAAATATTGGTCTATATTTTGAATAGAAGCCTCAAATTGTCGGGTTTCAAAGTAAACGTTTGATCTGTTCAGATAGGCCTCGGACTCGTTAGGATCTAATTCTAAGGTCTTTGTAAAATCATCGACTGCTTTTTGAAATTGCTTCAAAGCAGCATAAGTAGCCCCTCGATTTAGGTATAATTCAGGGTCCGTTGCATCTATTGCAATGGCTGTATTAAAGGTAGCCAATGCTTGATCGAATCGGCTCATTTCAAATAATAACTTTCCAAAATTTTTAGGTAAGGAAACATTATTTTTATCTAATGCAATACCTTCTTGATAATCACTTATTGCCTTATCATGTTGCCCTGTCTCTCGATAATAATCTCCCCGTGATTGGATAGCAGTCGTAGATCGAGGATAATGATAAATCGCTTTATTCCAGAGCGTTTCGCTATTTTTCCATACCTTGTTTTGAGTCCAAGTCATAGCAGAAAAAGCAACAATTCCTATTCCCGTTAAAGCGTAAGCTATATTTTTATAATTTTTATTAGAAGCATTTGTTAGAAAATCAAAACCGTAAGCTAGGATAAAAAATAAGCCAAAATACGGAATATAGGTGTACCGATCTGCCAAATATCCTTGCCCTACTCCTACGACTTGGAGCATGAACAATACATTCACCAAAAAGAATAGAAAACCAAAAAATGTAGCTCGATAATTATTTTTAAATAAATAAAAAAGTAATCCTAAAAAGCCCAGTATGACAGGCAAAGAAATGTACAATTTCCACGTAAAATCGAACGCTGGATTAGGATAAGGATAGACGGTCACCAATGGATAAGGAACGAACCACTTTATCAAATAAGTCATTAATGAATTGGTCCCAACGACTATAGATTCGAAGGGAGAATAAACGCCTTCTACGACTATATCTTGAGTGCTCAAAAAATAAACGCCCAACAGCCCAATCGCCAAAGACAATATAAAAAAGGGTATTTTTTCTAGGATTAATTTAACATTTAATGGCCTTTTGAAAAAATAATCAATTGCCAAAAAAGAAAGGGGCAATGCTACCGCTTGAATTTTTGAAAATAAGGCAGGTATAAAAAACGCCAATGCGTAATACAAATACTTCTTTTCTGCTTGCTTTACATATTTCAAATATTGAAAAATTGCCGCTAAATAAAAGATACCATAGAGGACATCTTTTCGCTCTGTCACCCAAGCGACTGACTCTACTCGCATCGGATGAATACCAAATAATAAGGCTAATATTCCTGCTCCCCAAACGGATAAGTTCAACTGTCGGCCTATCTTAAAAACAAGGAATACACAACCAAGATGTAATAGTAAATTGTCCAAATGATAGAAAAACGGATTCAATTCAAACAACTGATATTCAATGGAATATGTTGTGAAAACCAACGGAGCATAAGCCCCCAAAACAGTCGTAGTAAAAAGTGTTGGAATATTTGACAAAGACCGAATTAAGGTATTATTCGTCAAAAAATCTGGATCATCCCAATTGACAAATCCATTTTGTAAGGAAGGTATAAAGACAATAAAAGTTAGTACTAAAACTGCTAGTCCTATTTTTAAATCAGCAATGTTTGCCCCACTTTTTTTTAGGACTTGCTGTTGTTTTTTCTTACTGGCTTTTGCCGTTTTTTTATGTTTTTTATGCTGACTCATGGGTATTATATTGTTTCAATGTTGCCTAGTTTAACTCTTTTGTAACTATTCACCAACTAGATTTACCACTTATTCTTTCTACCATTTAGACATTTAAATTCATTTAGAACACGACTTAAATGCACTTAAATACCTAAATGGCAAAAATTAAGTCTAATTAGTTATGTTGTTAAATAGTTACTATATTTTTTTATTTGTTCTCTAAGAATATGTCCAAATTCGCTATAATAACACTACTTCAAATACTTCAAAATATCATCATACAATCCTGCCTCGTTGGCAAACAAAGCATAATTCTTAGCAGTTTGAAACCATTCTTTGGTGGTCGGTCTATGCTTTTTGGCAGCATTCACCAAATCATTTGTCTCAATTGGCATTGGCATTCCTTTACGCATTGACTCTGCCAATTTTGATTCTATCGCAATATCTATGACTGCTTCCAAATCGGCACCTGAAAAGTCTACGGTTCGCTTCATCAACTTATCAAAACGAATGTCTTTAGCAGGTTTATCCTTTAGTTTGATGTTGAGAATGGCTGTTCTGGCTATATCATCTGGCGGTGGTACAAAAATGATCCGATCGAATCGGCCTGGTCTTCTGAAAGCGGAATCCAAATGCCACGGAGCATTTGTGGCTGCCAACACTAAAACACCCTCGTTATCGTATTCCACTCCATCTAATTCCGCCAAAAATTGATTGATGACGTGCCTCCCTGAAAAATTCCGCATATCCGACCGACTTGCTCCCAATGCATCTACCTCATCAAAAAATAGCACGCAGGGCTTGAGTTGTCTCGCTTTTTGGAAAATAGCATGTAGATTTCGCTCGCTATTCCCAATGTACATATCTAAAATATCGCTGATGCCGACAGATAGAAAATTAGCATTTACTTCTCCTGCAGTGGCTCTTGCCAAATGGGTTTTGCCACAGCCAGGAGGACCATACATCAAGATCCCACCGCCTATTTTTTTACCATAGGCTTTATAAATTTCTGGATGTTCTAGCGGTGCAATAATTTTCATGCGGATCTCTTCTTTCAGCTTGTCCATTCCGCCTACATCTTCAAAGGTAATTTTTGGACGCTCGATCTCAATATGATTTTCCTCATTGTCCATATTGCCACCAATCGCATTACCTAGAACCAATTTCTCTGGTTCAGGTGGCGTATTTTGCTGTAATTGGAGATTAATTTCTGATTCTAAGAAAGCATCTTTGATCGAAGGATTGATAATTATCGCTTTGTCATAAGCATCTTTCGCCTCTTCAATATTTTTAGCTTGTAATAATAACTTGGCATAAATCAACCAAGCATTACCAGGAGCGGTACTACTCGTCAAGACTTGCTCTATGACCACCAATCCCAAGGAAGTCTTTTTCAATTCATGATAAATCGTCGCCAACCAAATTTTTAACGATGTTTCATTTGGTGCTATCCTCAATGCCTCCTTAATTTCTGCGACCGCTTCTTCGTATCGTTCTGCCTTGGTCAAAGCATTGATGTATAGCTTTCGCAAAGGCACATTGTTGGGTGTTGCCTTTATCGCATCTCTTAAACTATCTAGCTCGTTAAATTCCATTAAAAATAGTCGTTGGTTAATTAAACGCCTTTTAATTGACTGTGAACTGTAAAGGTATTGAAAAATAGAAAAGTAAGAAAGGTGAGGGAAAGTTATTGTGGAACTTCTGTAAATAGTTGAAGGTAAGATTAACTGTATTTATGAAAACAAAATCAAAACGTATGTTCTAAATGAAATGTCCAAGTACTTATTGTATAATCGTCTTGCCTTAAAAAAGAAAAAACCCTTGATATAAACCAAGGGTTTCTAACCCAAACAAATAAACACAAAAACTACTTTTTAATGATACAAGTATAGGAGTTTTATACAGATCATCCTAGAGTTCTGATAAAAATTTGTGACATTAAAAACATCGAAAACACAAACACAAATGCTTATTAAACAAGGGTTAACGCCATTTTTTTGTTACACTATTTTTTCAAATAAAATTTATTTTTTTAACATTAAAATACTGATTTTTCTATTTAACAAGCTCTTTGCCCTCAAAAAAAATTGTTTAGTAAAACCTTACTACTCAGTCATTTAACAAATATTAACTTTGTCTATGAAATACTTTATACAAAAAAAACATCTGTTTTAATACTTCAAATTCCTATTTCACTCAAATAATTGTATTCAAAACACATCAATTTAGTGGATAGGAAATAAAGTATTCCCATCTTTGATTTAGTAAAAATTCAAAAAAATCTTCCTTTTTGACAAAAAAAAAAGAATTGCTTAATCAAAATAGTTTTAACAGTTTAATATTCTTTATTTTGCTTTTTTTTTGACAAGAATTGATTCTCTTTTAAATTCTATACCATGAAAATTACGTATTACGGTCAATCTTGCTTTGCCATCGAAACTAAAGGCAAAACCATTTTGACGGACCCTTTTATTACTCATAATGAATTGGCCAAAGATATCGACGTCGATAGTATTCAGGCCGATTATATTGCCGTTTCTCATGGGCATCAAGATCACATTGCTGATTTAGAATCCATCGCTAAGCGTACTGGTGCAAAGGTGATTACTTCTTTTGAAATTCACAGCTGGGCTAATAAGCTAGGCATTGAAAACACCCATCCAATGAATACGGGTGGTAAGTGGGAATTTGATTTCGGCACAATTATGTGTGTAAATGCAGTACATTCCTCTAGTTTTCCAGATGGTTCTTATGCTGGTCCAGCAATGGGATTTGTGATTTGGAATGAGGAAGGTTGTGTCTATTTTGCAGGAGATACTGCCCTGACAATGGATATGAAATTGATTCCAATGTTATGCCCTCCATTGGATGTTGCAATTTTACCAATTGGGGATAATTTTACGATGGATGTCAAACAAGCAGTGCTCGCCAGTGACTTTGTAGGCTGTAAAAGAATCATCGGTTGTCACTACGATACCTTCGGTTTTATAAAAATAGATAAAGAAGCTGCAAAAAAGGCTTTTGATGATGCTGGAAAAGCGTTAATTTTGCTGGATATTGGAGAAAGTATCTAGAGAGAGGCGAGAAGTGAGATCGTCCTTACGGACTGCGAGAGGTGAGACTCCTTTTCTTACAATGGTAGGAATCTCACCTCTCACAGAAAATTTTAATTTTCGCTCTCACTTCTCTCTTCTAAAATTCTACACACAAATAATAAAATAATGGGTAAAGTAATTGCAATTGCCAATCAAAAAGGCGGCGTCGGAAAAACGACCACAACTATTAATTTAGCTGCTTGTTTAGCCGTTTTAGAAAAGAAAGTTTTGATTATTGATATGGACCCTCAGGCCAATTCGTCTTCGGGTGTTGGGGTGTTTCATGACGAACCAGAAGGCAGCACTTACGATTTGATGGTCAATGATGCCGTCAACCCAAAAGATTGTGTGGTCAAAACAGACACACCTAATTTATATCTAATCCCTTCGACTATCGACTTGGTAAACGCAGAGATGGAACTAGTGAGTAAGTTCCAACGAGAGTTTATTATGAAAAAGGTGATTGACAAAGTAAAAGACGACTTTGATTATATCTTTTTAGATTGTTTACCGTCTTTGGGGTTAATTACGGTAAATGCGCTGACCGCAGCAGATGCAGTGCTTATTCCTGTGCAATGTGAGATTTTTGCATTGGAAGGCTTAAGCAAATTACAAGATACCATTGAATTGATTCAAGCTCAATTAAATCCTAATTTAGAAATCGAGGGTATTTTATTGAGTATGTATGATAAGCGATTGAGATTGGCGAATATTGTGGTCAATGAAATCAAAGAGAATTTCGAAGGCTACGTTTTCAAAACGATCATTCATAGAAATTCTAGAATTGGTGAGGCACCGAGTTTACACCAACCTGTCATTATGTATGATACCACGAGTAAAGGATCGGTTAACTTTTTGAATTTGGCGAAAGAGTTTTTGCATAAGAACAATGCGCCTTTGAGAGGTAGTGCGATCGTGACGGCGAAGGCTTAAATTAATAGACCTACTTTTGTTTATTGTTTTCTGAAAATTACACAAACTTTACTTGAAATATGGCAAAAAAGACTTCAACAGATGCACTAAAAGCAGGCATTGGTGGTGTATCAATTAATCGAAAGAAAAATAGGGTTAGCTTTATTCCAACACCCGATATTATAGCCAATTCTATTAGTGAAATACCGCTCAATGATATTGTTCCGAATCCACAAAATCCAAGAAAGGATTTCAATCAAAATAGATTGCAGGAACTTGCGGACTCGATTGAAAGTCACGGCTTGATTCAACCGATTACGGTCAAAGAATTGCCTGGTAAGAAATACGAAATCATTGCAGGAGAACGAAGGTTCAGAGCCAGCAAGTTGGCAAAATTAACTGCTATTCCTGCTTATATCCGACCACTTGGCGATCAGAATTCTTTAGAACTAGCAGTCATCGAGAATATTCAGAGGGTAGATCTTTCTCCTTTTGAGGCGGCATTGAGTTACCAAAGATTGATGGATCAGTTCAATTGGACACAAACTCAATTGGCAGAACGACTAAAAAAGGGAAGAATTACGATTACCCATACTTTAGGGGTTCTAACTTTACCTCCAACGATCATTTCTGCCTTACAAAACGGTGAAACGACGCTTGGACATGTAAAGGGATTACTTTCCTTTAAAGATAAAGTTGATTATCAATTGACGATTTTTAGACACATTCAAGATAATAAACTTAGTGTAAGAGAGGCAGAACAATACATCAAAGAGTTTAAAGAAAATATAAAAAAAGGTGGTAAAACAAAGCACAAACACCAAGATTATATTGATGAAAGTGTGCAAGATTTAAAATCGTTTTTTGGTGCAAAGAATGTGTCCCTCAATGTAAATAGTAAATTCAAAGGAAAACTAATCATCCCAATTGAAAAAATAGGAGATTTCGAATTTATTCTGAATCAGATTAGAAAAGACGATGATTAATTCTAAATTCCTTTTTAGCATAAATAATTAACCTAATAAAGTCTAGATAGTCACCAAAGGAACTGTCTAGACTTTATTTTTTTGTCGTAACTGTTCACCAAAACAAGAAATACTACTGTCCTTCTACCATTTAGTTCATAAGAGTGCATTTAAGTTTCTCCTCTAGCAGCTTAAATGAACTTAGTACCTATATGGTAAAAAACAAGCGTATTCTCCATGTGTGCTGAATGGTATTTTTTTGTCTAATTCGTTCTTTGACGAAGAACCAATGTATCTTTTTAATGCCGAGGGATAGTCCTGCCAGCACTTGGAGTGCTGGCAGGACTTAACCGATGACTATTAAAATGATACGAACCACTTAATAATTATGGACTTTAAAGAAATTCTCTCCGTATTCCTCATTCTTTTCTCTGTTATTGATATCCCGGGTAATGTACCGATTATCATTTCTATGAAAAAGAAAGGTAAGGTTATCAAGCCCGGTCGAGCGACTATAGTAGCAGGCACTTTGATGATTGTTTTCCTGCTGATTGGGGAAAGTATCCTAAATCTTTTTGGGATTGATGTTCAATCTTTTGCCATTGCAGGTGCTATTATCATTTTTTTGATTGCCATCGAAATGGTTTTAGGAATTACCCTTTTTAAAGAACCTGAAGGGGAAGAAGATACGGGATCTTCTTCGATTGTACCTGTTGCTTTTCCTTTGATTGCAGGGGCTGGTACGATGACTACGATCATCTCGCTGAAAGCAGAATTTCAGCAACTCAATATTCTAATTGGTATTATTATTAATCTGATTATTGTTTTTCTAGTTTTGCGCTCTTCCGATTGGATTCAGAAAAAGTTAGGTGTTGGTGGGGAGGCGATATTGCGTAAGGCTTTTGGGATTATCCTTTTGGCGATTGCTATCAAGTTATTTAAGTCTAATATTGGGGCGATTGGTGGGTAGTTTCAAAGTGTAAAGGTAAAATTAGGGCGTCTATTTAATTCACCTTGAGGAGACATCTCTTTTGAGGGCTAGGAAAGCGGACAGCAGACAAAAGAGGTGTTTTCTCAAGGTGAAAATTAATCAGAAAACACTTATTTTTTAGACACGACTCTTCCTACCTCCCAAAATAAATGTCTCCTGATTAATTTACAACAATGATTTGGTACAATAACTGGTTTCGATTTGGTGTAACCCTCTTATTATGCTTGACCTATAGTCTGCTAAGAGAGACGCCCTACTCTACTTTTGTAAAACCACTACCCGTTATTTTTTGGTTTATTATCGCTTTTTTATCAGATAAACGGCCTGAGGGGAAATGGGTGCTTTTTAGCTTATTTGCTGCATTTATCGGTGATATCTTACTAGATTTAGGACCAGAATGGTTAAAAATAGCGACTATCCCATTTTTAGGGTCTACTGCTTTATTAGCAGTAGCTTTTCATTTTCGAGTAAAGGCTACGAGCAATCCGCCTAGTTTGCTAAAGGAAATAGGGCTTCTCTTGCCCATAGCAGTCCTGTTTTTTTCTTTGTACAAATACATTGCTGCCTACTCTGACAAAGCAGCAACTTTGGGTGCAATCTTATTCTCCCTCTCTACGTTTTTATTATGGCGAGCCTTAGCGGTTTTATTATTTAAAAATGATGCCGAGGATCGAACTTTTCTTCGATGCATTGGGCTTTTGGGTGCTTGTGGGATTGTTGCCAATTATGTTTTATATTCCGTTAATTTGAGCATTCGGCCGATTCCTAGAGACTTGGTGATTCAAGTTTATTATTGGGGGCAGGCTTTTGCTGCTTGGAGTTTTTTGAATAGTAACACGGATGGTTAATTCAAAAGATTTTATTGTAAAATGTGTCATATTTAACCGCTAATTTCAATTAGCCAAATGAATTGAGCTGATAGAAAATTATCTGATATTAGTTGGGTTAGCTATCTTTTTTAAAACTTGGTTTTCCTGTGAAAACCAAGTTTTAAAAAATAGCTAACCTAACTCCTTGTTTAGCACCTCGAAATAGTTTTTTCATCGGCTTTTGTATTTATTAAAGAAGAATTTTGTTTAAAGCATCAATAAAGTTAGGTTAGCAGTTTTAAGGCGCGAAATTTTTTCAAATTTCTTTCCTTAAAAGACTGCTAACCCAACTCATCGTTTTAAAAATTTCGGTGCCCGCCGATGTTTAGTTCCTTGCTCATAGGCATAAACGATTTCTAATAAAACTGGCTCACTCCACGCTCTCCCAAAGAAAGACAACCCAACTGGTAAGTCATCTACAAATCCCATCGGTAAAG